>JALVDI010000153.1 GCA_027009115.1 Polyangiaceae bacterium
CCGCCCGGCGAGATCTTCCGCGAGGACCGCCTGCCCGTGCCGCCCGAGGCGCTGCGCGAGGTGCTGCTCAACGCGGTGATGCACCGCGACTACTCGCGGCCGAGCAGCTACGTGGCCGTTGCGGTCTTCGACGACCGGATCGAGGTCCGCAGCATGGGCGGGCTGCCGAGCGGCGTGACCGCCGAGTCGCTCTCGGGCGAGCACCGCAGCGTACTTCGCAACCCGCTCATCGCCGAGGCATTCCACCGGACCGGCGCGGTCGAGGTCTGGGGCCGCGGCACCAACCGCGTGATCGAGGCCTGCGAGCGCTACGGCCTCGAGCCCCCGACCTTCGAGGAGAAGGACGGCTTCGTGATCGTCACCTTCCGGGCCCAGATCGGGCCCACCCCCCAAGTCGAGGGACCAAGTAGGGACCAAGTAGGGACCAAGTCGGGCCTAAGTCGGCACCAAGTCCAAGTCCTTGAAGAAGCGCTGGAACCTCGCGCCATCGGGGATCTGATGGAGCTCTGCGGTCGGAGCAACCGCACCAAGTTCAGGGACCAAGTGATAAGACCCCTTCTCGATGCCGGCCTGCTCGAGATGACCATCCCCGACAAGCCGCGCAGCTCGCAGCAGCGCTACCGAACGACCGAGGCCGGCAAGCGGTTGCTGAGAGAGGACACGTGAGAGGAGCTCGCTCCGATGAGCATTGAGTCGCTCGCCTCGGTCATCGCCGGCGGCCAGCCGGCTGACCTCAACAGGGACACGCTCGCCGAGAAGACGCGGGGTGCGATCGACGGGCTCTTCGGGAGCCGCTATCAGGCGCGCTCGCGCTACTCGGCGCGGGTGGCGCTCATGGCCGGGGCCGACGCGGTGTCGTTCGCGGGGCTGGTGCACGAGGACAGCCCGACCAGTGGCGTGTACGGCGGGATGTCGCTCATCTGGTTTCCCGTCGAGGCGACGGATGATCAACCTGCCGGAAGCCTGCTGACCTTTGTCTGCGGAACCCGCGGCCTCGCGCCCGACGAGCAGATCCTCGGCCGGCCAGGGCACGCCCGACACCTTCAGGCGCTGCGCCGCTACCTGGGCAAGGAGCACGGCGCGGCGGTCTGGGTGAAGCACGATCCCACGAACCTAGCCGAGCCCTTCCCCAAGGTGCTCCGTCCCAGCTTCGCCCGCTTCAAGCAGGTGCTCGACCGCTACGGCAACTACATCTACGCCGCGGTCGTTGTGCCGCGCGACCCCGAGCGCGCCCGCGGCGTGGTGTCGGCCTTCGTCGACTTCTACGCCTGGGAGCGGGGGTGGACGCCGCTCAAGGCGGCGAGGCCCGAGACCGACGCGCTCAAGAACGCGCTGCGCGGGCACCTCTTTCCCCGTGTGAGCAAGGACGAGGTGTACGCGCTCCTGCGCGAGCGGCGCTTCGTGATCCTTCAAGGCCCTCCCGGCACGGGCAAGACGCGCCTCGCCGGCGAGCTGCTCGCGAGCCGGTTCGACGGCAGGGGCATGGCCGTGCAGTTTCACCCGGCGGTCACGTACGAGACCTTCGTGGCCGGGATCTCGCCGGACGTGGAGCAAAGCGCGCTGCGCTTCCAGGTCAAGGGAGGCTGGCTCGTCGAGGCCGCCCGGCAGGCCAGGGAGGGCGACTTCCTGCTGGTCGTCGACGAGATCAACCGCGCTGATCTGGGGCGGGTGCTCGGCGAGGCGATCTACCTCTTCGAATCGCGCGAGATCGCTCGCGGCGAGGGGCGCACGGTCAAGCTGCCGCACGTGCTCGACGACGGCACGGACGTGCTGGAGATCCCCCAGGGGCTCTTCCTGCTCGGCACCATGAACAGCGCCGACCGATCCATCGCCATCCTCGACCTCGCGGTGCGGCGTCGCTTCGCCTTCGTGGATGTGTGGCCCGACATCGGCGTGGCTGCCGAGCAGGGCCAGAAGCTCGCCACCGAGGCCTTCGGGCGGCTGCTCGACATCTTCGCCCAGTACGCGCCCGACGACGCGCTGGTGCTGGTTCCGGGGCATGCCTACTTCCTAGCCGACAGCGACGAGGAGCTCATTCGCCGGCTGCGCTTCGAGCTCATGCCGCTGCTCATCGAGTACCTCCAGGAGGGAAGGCTCGGGGCCTGCGAGAGCGAGCTGCGCGCCTACCTCGACTGGCTCGAAGGGGAGATCGCCCGGCATGGCGCGAGCGCGTAGAGCACGCCGGCGCCAGCCGGTCTTCGTCTCGGCCTGGAAGCCGAAGCAGCGGCCCTTGCTCACGCTTTCGGACCAGGGCGCGCCGGTCCCCATCGATCCCGGGCTCTTCGGTATCGGCGGGCGAGACCGGAGCTGGAACGCCCACGCCGAGAACTTCATCAGCGCGAACCGTCCCCAGCTCGCGGCGCTCGACGTGCGGCCCGAGCTCGCGGCCCAGACCCATGAGATCGCACTGCGTCTCCGTCCGGGTGGGGTGGTGGGTGCCGTCCCGCTGCGAACGCCCGACACGCGCAAGGTCGCCGGTGGTGTGGTGGTGCGGCCCCGCTTTGGCTGGGACGGGATCGGTCCGCTATTGCAGCAGATCGGCTGGGTCGCCTCGCCCCGAGTGCTCGAGATGCCGCTGGTGCCAGGCAGCGCCCGCGAGGTGCCGCCATGGGTGCTCGCGGGGCCCGTGCTCCAGAGGCTCGCGAGCCTGCTGCGCGAGATCCGCAGGGGCTTTCGCATGCACGAGGAGGTCCGCCAGGCGCCGCGCGGCCAGATCCTCTGGCAGCGCTACGTGACCGAGCAGATGAGTCGCGGTGCCTTTCACCAGGTGCCATGCCGCTTCCCGGAGCTCGGCCCGGACGCGCTCCTGCGCGCCTACCTGCGCTGGGGCCTCGAGCGCGTGCACCGGTCGCTCGTGCCCTACGCGGTGGTCGACCTGATCGCGCGGCGGCTCTCCGAGCAAGCCGAGGAGTTGCTCCACGGCCTGAAGGACACCAGCGCGCGAGCCCCCGACCGCCGGACGCTGGATCAGCTCATGCGCGGCGTCGGGCTGCCGTCGGCCGTGCTCCAGCGAGGCCTGCAGGCGCTCGGCTGGATCGTGGACGAAAGGGGCCTCGCAGGTGCGGCCGAGACCGACGGGCTCGCCTGGGCCTTGCCCATGCACGAGCTCTTCGAGCGCTGGGTGGAGCACGTGGCGCGCACCTGGGCCCGCGAGTTCGGCGGGGAGGTGCTCACCGGACGCGCCGGCGAGACCATGGTTCCGATCGAGTGGGATCGCGGCGCCCACGGCAGCCTGCGCAGCCTCGTGCCCGACCTCGTCGTCCGCCACCAGGATCACGTCTACATCATCGACGCCAAGTACAAGGGTCACTTCCAGGAGCTCGATGACGCACGTTGGCTCGCGCTCTCCGAGGAGCTTCGCGACGACCATCGCCACGATCTGCATCAGGTCCTCGCCTACGCCTCGCTCTTCGACGCCGCCAAGATCACCGCGATCCTCGTCTACCCGATGTTCGAGCGAACCTGGTGTCGGTTGGCTGTGCATGGTCGGACCGTGACCCGAGCTTCGCTCGCCGGTGGCGGGCGGCAGGTGCACCTGGCTCTCGCCGGCATTCCCGTTCGTCTCCCCGAGGCCGTGTCGGTTTCGGAGGTGGCGCGGACCCTCGACGCGCTGCGCACGTCCGAATCTCTGGCGGGAGAAGCGGCATGAAGGGCTACGTCGCGGTGACCGATCCCGGGTGGTACGAGCACCTCGCCGCGGAGCCCGGTCCCAAGGACGCCAACTTCTGGCGCCCAAGCGCGCGGGCCTTTCGGTTCGATGTGGGCACGCCGTTCTTCTTCAAGCTCAAGGCCCCGTACCGCGCGATCGCGGGCTTCGGCTACTTCGCCGGCTTCACCCTCCTGCCCGACTGGCTCGCCTGGGAGACGTTCGGTCGCGCCAACGGTGTCGACAGCCTGCAGGCGCTTCGCGCTCGGCTCGGCGCCATCCAGAAGGGAGCGCGCATCAAGGCCGACGCTGCTGGCCGCATCGGCTGCTGCCTCATCGCCGAAGCGCGTTTCTTCCCTCGCGACGCCTGGGTGGCTCCCCCCAGGGACTGGAAGGTGCGGACGCAGACCGGCGCCCGCTACGATCTGACACAGGGGGAGGGGCAGCGCATCTGGCTGGAGTGCCAGGAGCGCGCCGCTGACAAGGAGCGCGACGTGCTGATGGTCCGCGAGCCCGTGGCCCGCTACGGCAGCCCGGCTGTCCACCGCCCGAGGCTGGGCCAGGGCATCTTTCGCGTGATGGTGCTCGATGTGGCTCCCCTTGCTGGTCCACGAAGAGCCTCCAGAGCCGACATCATGCCCTCGCTCGCGGTAGTGGGTAGCGAATCCCCGTTCTGGACACGAACCAGCTCGTCGGTCAGGTGGCGGACGCCGCCCTCGTCGAAGGGGACCTTGAGGCTGATGCGGACCACCTCGCGGTCGATGACGCGGATCTCCTCGACGAAGTGCAGGACGAGCTGCCGCTGGGTCTTGAAGGGCAGCTTGTCGAACTCGGTCTCGAAGGCGTCGGCGAAGCGCTCCAGCTCGGCGAGGTTGGTCTCCAGCGCCCGGCGGTAGTAGTCGTCCTTGCGCAGGATCTCGGCCTCCTGCTCGATCTCGGCCTTCGAGGCCTCGAGGCGGGCGATGTGCTCCCGGCAGACGGTCGGGTCGAGGCCCTCGCCGATGGCGCGGTAGTAGTTCTGGATGCTGCGGTCGACGTCGGCGAGCTTGCGGCGCAGCTCGCGCGGGTCGGTGCCATAGCGGTTGCGCCGCGCCTCGATCTTCTTGCGCACCAGCTCCTTGAGGGCCGCCAGGCGCTCGGGCGAGCAGATCTCGCGGCCGAGCAGCTTGATGACCTCGCCCTCGAGCCACTCGCGGTGGATGCCCACCGGCTGGCACACCGACCGGCCCTTGGTGAGGTAGCCGTTGCAGTAGTAGCGGAAGTAGTCGTAGGGCTCGCCACCGTTCTTCGGCGTCTTCTTCTGGCGGCGGCCCACGAAGCGGCTGCCGCAGTGGTCGCAGACGATGAGGCGCGCGAGCAGGTAGCTCACCGAGCGGCGCGGGCTCTGGCGCAGGTTGAAGGAGCGCTGCTCGGCCAGCGCCTTGCGGCGCTCGAAGAGCTCGCGGTCGATGAGCGGCTCGTGCGTGTTCTCGACGACGATCCAGTCCTCCTTGGGCTTGCGGCTGCGGTTCTTGAGGCTGCGCTTGTTCCAGACGCTGTCGCCCACGTAGGTCCGGTTGTTGAGGATGTGGCCGACGCTCGACTGGTTCCAGTGGGGGCCGAGGGGGCCGGGCACGCCGCGCTCGTTCAGGATCCGCGAGATGCCCCGGGCGCCGCGGTTCTCCTCGACGGCCAGCCGGAAAATCTCCCGCACGGTGGCGACCTCGTCGTCGGGGCCGGGCACGAGCTTGGAGTGCTCGCGGCCGTGGTCGCCCGTGACCTTCTCCAGCCGGTAGCCGTAGGGCACCCGCCCGCCGTTGTGGTAGCCGCGCTCGGCGTTCTCGCGCATGCCCTTCATGGTCTCGGTGGCGAGGTTCATCGAGTAGAACTGGTTGATGACCTCGATCATCCCCTCGTAGAGGAAGCCCTGCGGCGTCTCCGGATCGTAGTTCTCGGTGACCGACTTCACCTGCACGCCGTGTTTGCGCAGCAGTGACTTGAAGAGGATCGACTCCTCCCGGTTGCGCGAGAAGCGGTCGAGCTTGTGGACCAGGATGTGGTCGACCTGGTGCTTGCGGCAGAACGCGATCATCCGGCAGAAGCCCGGGCGCTTGTCCGCCGGCGCGTAGGCGGACTCTCCCTCGTCGACGAAGGTCTCCAGGACCTCGATGTCGCCCTTGTCGTCGATCCACCGGCGCAGCGCCTTGCGCTGGGCGGGGATGGAGAGGTCCTTCAGGGCTTGCTCGTCCGAGGAGACTCGGCAGTAGGTCACGGCTTTGGGCATGATGTCCTCCGGTGCTTCGTGTCGAGGCCCGTCCAGCACGGGGCCGTGCAGCCCCACGCTGCAACCTCCGTACCTTCGGTTCCGCGAGCACCTCAAGCTCTTCTCCGGAGAACCAGGGACCGTCGTCGAAGGCGGGCCTGCGGCGCCCGGGGCGCGTGCTGCACGGGGGCCGGACGTCGACCGCGAGGCGGCCGCGCGTCCCTCGGCGGCGGCCTGTGACCCCGCTCGACGCCGAGATCACCGGTCCACCTTGCGTGCCATTCCCGGTCCAACTGACCGCTTTCCCGGTCCAACGGGCACGCTTCCCGGTCCAACCCGTGGCCTGACCGGTCCAACGGGCACGCTTCCCGGTCCCACGGCGCCTGGACCTGCTGTTGTCTCGATGATGGGCGTTGCCCGACGCGGGCAACAGGTGGCTGCCAGGCAACGAATCCTTGACGGAGCCGTTGTCTGGAAGTACCCTGTTGCCCAGGGTGCGCAACACCAAACGAGAGGCAACGACCATGGCATCGGCCATCGACATCCTGCAGGAACGGCTCCCCGCCGGGTGGCGGGCTGAAGAGCGGGACCCGCTGAACGGGCAAGCGAGCGCGCTCCTCGTGGTCGTCGCCCCGGACGGGCGGCGCGCCGAGCTGGTCATGCTTCGCCGGGACCGGCTCGATCCGCGCTCTGTCCTGGCCATGCAGGTTCGCGAGCAGCAATGCGGCGAGGCACTACCCGACCTGGTCGTCGCGCCCTACCTGAGCCCGGAGGTTCGCCGGCGCCTGCGCGAGGCAGGGATCGGCTTCGTGGACGAGACGGGCAACCTGCGCGTGTCGCTCGCGGAGCCCGGTCTGTTCATCGAGGCCTCCGGTGCAGACAGGAACCCGAGCCCGCGTCGCCGCCCCGCCCGCAGCCTCGCCGGGGCCAAGGCCGGGCGTATCGTCCGGGCGCTGTGCGAACGGCGCAAGCCCTGGGGCGTTCGTGAGCTCGCGACAGCCACCGACACCAATCCGGGCTACGTCTCCCGGCTGCTCGCCTTCCTCGACCGCGAGGCCCTGGTGGAGCGCGACGACAAGGGCCGCGTCACCAGCGCGGACTGGCAGCGCCTCGTGCGTCGATGGGCCGAGGCGGCGCCGATCGAGGCGCGCGGCCGCTCCTGTCTCTTCATCGCCCCACGAGGAATCTCCACCATGATGCGTCGCCTCGGCGAGGCCGAGCTGCAGCATGCCGTGACCGGCTCCTTCGCAGCGGCCCGGGTCGCCCCCGTCGCCCCACCCCGGCTGGCGACGATCTACGTCGATAGGACCGACATCGCACGGCGTGTCCTCGACCTTCGCGAGACCGACGCGGGCGCCAACGTCCTGCTCATCGAGCCCAAGGACGCGAGCGTGTTGTCGGCTGCCACGGCAGACGAGGACGGTGTACGGTGGGCGCCGCTGGTGCAGGTCGCCGCCGATCTCTTGACTGGCCCCGGCCGCAGCCCGGCCGAAGCAGAAGCGCTCATGGAGTGGATGACCTCCAACGAGGGCGACTGGTATTCGGACCGCTTTGTTGCTAACTACGGCGTGCCGCAGCTAGTCGTTGAACCGAGAAGCGACGGTCGACACCCGGCGGCAGCGGGAGAAGAAGAAGGAGAAAGCATCGGCAATGAGCGATTGGCCGCTGAACGAACTCCTAGTGAGATTCACGTACGAACGTGGCGAAGGACGCCACAAGCACAAGTGGAATCGGGATGAAGCAGGCTTTCGCCCGAGCAAACGAGGGCCCGTCGGGAAGTGCCACAGCTCCATTACCGACGACCTCGCTCTGCGGCTACTCCGTAGTGGAATTGTCGCGCCGGACCCATTCTCCTTTGATGATGAGGATGCCCCGGAGGAGGACAAGGCACCCAATGAGATCTACAATGTCTATCAGGGTGTTCCGTACGTGGCCGTGCCGACGCGGCCGGATATCAGCTACCATGGCTATCCGTGGCGCGGCCGAATGAGCGCTACAGTCCGAGAAGCCCTGAGGCAGCGTGCTGAAGACGAGGGTACGCTACAGGTGTTTAAGAGATGGCTCAAGCAGTACGAGGAAAACTGATCGGCGACACCGCCCACCTCGCTCTTGAGGTGATTTGGCCCACCAACGCCCCAGATGATCTGGCGGCTCTCGGTTGGGGCGACGTCGTTCTTTGGTTTGCTGGGCAGCGACACTGGGTTTCCGACAAGGACGATCCTGCTGACGGTGAAGACAATCCTGTCCGCTGGACATGGGTGGACCTTGTGGAGCACTTGGCTCGATCGTGGTCGTTTCTGCTGTACGAGGAGAACGCGCCTTACGGCCTTGTCGCAGATGCTCCAGAGAACCTCCGAGATCCACGGCTGCTGAAGAGTGTTGCAGAACGGTCAGAGACTGAAGTTGAAGACGCGGTACATGCCTTTCAACATCGACATGATCTTGCGGCTGGTCTGAAGGGAATCTGGTTGCCTCCAGTGTGGCTGATTCGAGAAGGTCGCATGATGCGTGTACGTGCTGGTGATCAGGACGCCTGGTTTCCTGTCCACGATGTTCTCCGCATTCTGGAAGAGTTCGTGGACGAAGTACTTCAGCACTCCCCGAGTGATCTATCGGAACGGCGCGCGCGAGCCGAGGAAGCGTGGAATAGTCGCGCACCAGATCCGGAAACTGTGTGGCGTCTCCGAACGGGTCTGACATGGCAAACAATCCGAGACTGGACCCCGAACGGACTTGAACCTTCCGAGTGGTGGGGGGATCCGTTGTCTGAAGAGGAGTCGCCGCTGATGGCGGCAGCGAGGCTGAGCGCCCCCCTTTCTGAAGACACGCGCAGGACACTCGTCGGCATCATCCGAGAACTCGCTGCTTCTTCGACAGATGTTCTCGACGATCTCACTGCGAGTGCCGAGGCAGTTCTGGAGGCTGTACTTGACGAAAAGCCGTACAGGCAAGGGTACGCGCTCGCGTTATGGCTTCGCAGGCACCTCAAGGTGAATGAGGATCCCGTTGATCCCGAGCAGATCCTTCGGCAGTGGGGAGTTCATGTCGCAGACTTGCCACATGGACTAGACATGGCGATGGACGCCATTGCCTGTTGGGGTGGCGGCAAGGGTCCGGCGGTCCTAATCAATGTATCTGGAACACACGCCCACTCTCCAGGCGGCCGTCGAGCAACGCTAGCGCACGAGATTGCGCACCTTCTTCTCGATCGACACCGACACCTCCCGCTAGTTGAGGTGTTTGGTGGAAGCACCCCGCTTCACCTTGAGCAGAGAGCCCGCGCCTTTGCTGCAGAGTTTCTGCTTCCCCGAGAAACCGCCGCTCGCATCGTAGCGCGCTCTGACAGCCTGGATTCTGCAACCAAAATCATGCGCCGTCAGTACGGTGTGTCTACCGACGTTGCGGGCTGGCAGATCAAGAATGGTCCAGGTTGGCAGCTGCTCAACCCGGCTGAGCAGAGCCAGGTCATGCAATGGCGTCGTCCTTGGTCTTCTACCATTGGCGGCTCAGCAGCTGAAGTAGTTGCCGAACGGCCTCGTTGAGCACAACGCACACATCGGAAGTGTCCTGCTGATTGAGTCGATCGGTCGAGCCGACTGGCGTTGCGCCCCTTCACTCTGGGTCAAGCGACGATTCCGTTCAGACCCGAAGAGCCCGTTTATCCCGATTCGGATGACCTCGCTTCCCGGTCTTCCCGAGGGACCACAGCGTAGCTCATACACTCATACAGCTTGATGGGTGACGGAGCTCACTTAGCGACTTCGCACACTCCCGAGCGGCCCCGCTTGCGTGCCACGCCCGGTCCACCTTGCGTGCCATTCCCGGTCCAACTGACCGGTTTCCCGGTCCAACCGGCACGTTTCCCGGTCCAACGCGCCGCCTGAGCGGTCCAACGGGCACGCTTCCCGGTCCAATCGAAGGCTCGCCGCGAGCAAGGCGGTTCGGAGGGCTCCGGCCGAGCTCCGGCGCGCCGCCTCGACTGCCGTAACCCGCTGTCGTTCCTCGCTTTTCGCGACCTCGCCGGGCTGGCACCGCTCCTGCTCATAGCCCCCACCGAGCCGCGCGGCATGGGGCCGCCGGCCGGTCAACGACGAGGACGCGAAGTGCCGCAGACGCTCCACATCGAGGTCATCCGCAAGCCGCACCCGGATGCGGAGCGCGAGGCCGCCCTGGCGGTCGAGGCCCTGGCCGATGCGCTGGCGGACCAGCTCATCGCTCGGGCGCGGCGCGAGGTCGCCAGCGAGCGCGGCGTCGCCGAGGAGGACATCGACCGTGAGCACAAACGAGTGGCTGAGGCTGCCCGGGCTCTTTCGGCGGTGGGAGTTCGAGCAGGTGATCGAGCCTGGTGACGACTTCCACGTCGAGGAGGCGGGCAACGCCGAGGACGGATCACAGCTCTTCGCCATCTACCGGCGCGAGCACACCGACGAGGAGGCAAACGATGAGTAACGGATGGGACCACGCACAGGGACTGGCGGACAAGCACACCGGCTCGGGCAGCGGGCTGTTCGTGCGGCTCGCCAACAACGGCGACAAGATCGTCGGCGCGTTCGTCGGCGAGCCCTACGCCCGCGAGGTGCACTGGGGCGGCGAGCGCTACGAGGAGTGCACCGGCGACGGCTGCAGCTTCTGCGGCGACGGCAAGCGCCCCAGCCTGCGCGTCTCGATGAACTTCTTCGTCCCGTCCGAGGGCGACCTCAAGATCATCGAGGGCGGCGTCACCTGGTTCAAGGACCTGCTCAAGGTCCGCGACAAGTACGGGCTCGGCAAGTGGCTCTTCGAGATCGAGCGGCACGGCGAGGCCGGCGACCCGAAGACGACCTACACCATCCTGCCCGAGGAGCGGCTCACCGACGCCCAGCTCAAGGAGATCGACGGGCTGCGCCTGCACGACCTGCCGAAGGTGGTCTCGGGCGGCGGTGACAGCTTCGACTCCTACGACAAGGACAAGAGCGGCCGGACGATCGACGGGCGCACCGCCAGCGAGCTGATGCCCCGGCTCAAGGCGCTCCCCCGCTCCGCGCTCGACACCTTCCTCGGCGAGTTCGGCATCCAGCGGGTGCGCGACCTGAAGGCCTCCGACGAGAAGGCGGCCCGCGCCCTGCTCGATCGGCTCGAGGCGGACAGCAAGCAGGAGGAGGACACCTCCATCGACCCCTTCGCGTGATCCGGAGCCGCGCGGAGGGCGGGACCGCTTCGCGCGCTCCGCGTCGGGCTCGACAGACCGAGAGCTCCCTGAGGGCCTGCGACGGCCGGGACAACCGGAGTCGCCGGTGGTCGAGCTCGGCGCGGAACGCACGAGGGGCGCCGTCTGCGCATCGACAGCCGAGTGGAAGCATGAACGACTACATCGACAACGTGTTCGGCCCCAGCGGCGTCCTGGCGCGCCGCTTCGAGGGCTACACGCCGCGGCCCGCACAGATCGAGCTCGCCCGGGCCGTGGACGCGGCGCTCGGCGACGGTCGGCACCTGATGGCCGAGGCGCCCACGGGCACCGGCAAGAGCATCGGCTACGGCGTTCCCGCGACCTACCACGCCGCGTACCACGAGCGCCGCGTGGTCATCGCCACCGCGAACATCGCCCTGCAGGAGCAGCTCGTCGGCAAGGACCTGCCGCTGCTGGCCGAGCTGCTGCCGTGGGACTTCGAGTACGCGCTGCTCAAGGGCAAGAGCAACTACCTCTGCCACGACCGCCTCTACCAGGAGGAGGCCGAGGGCACCCTGGAGCTGCTCGACGACCGCGACGACGGGGCGATGCTCGACGAGCTCGTCGCCTGGGCGCGCTCCACCGTGACCGGCGACGTCAGCGAGCTGTCCTTCCAGCCGCCCTACCGCCTCTGGCGCCGCTTCTCGACGACCTCGGACGAGTGCAAGGGCAGCGACTGCCGCTTCCGCGACGAGTGCTGCTCGCTCCGGGCCCGCGAGGCCGCGCAGGAAGCCCACGTGGTGGTGTGCAACTACCACCTGCTCTTCGCGCACCTGCAGGTGAAGGAGGCGACCGGGCAGGACCTGGTGCTGCCGCCCTTCGACGTCGCCATCCTCGACGAGGCCCACAAGGCGGCCGACATCGCCCGCGACTTCTTCGGCTTCCGGATCACGGCCGGTAGCGTCCGGTGGGCGACCCGGCTGCTCGCGAAGATCGACGAGGCGCGCCTGCGCCAGACCATCGCCGACGAGGCGGATCGCTTCTTCGGCCGGCTGAGCGCGCACCGCCGCTCGCAGGCGTACCGCAGCCGGCTGCGGCGGCCCGACGTCGTGCCCTGGAGTCGGATCTGCGAGCTGCTGCGCAAGGCGGCGGACGCCTACGCCGAGAGCCTCGACGACGTCGACGACACCGACCTGCGCTCCGACCTGCGCCGCACCGGCGCCCGCTGCGAGACGTTGGGCGCCCAGATCCGCGAGGCGATGACGCTCGCCGATCCGGGCTCGGTCGCCTTCATCGAGGAGGACGCGCGCGGCAACGCCGTCCTGCGGTCCAAGCCGATCGAGGTGGCCGACCGCCTCCAGCGTTCGCTCTTCGACGACGCCCACAGCGTGGTGCTCACCTCGGCGACCCTGACCACGGGCGGATCCTTCGACCACATCGCCGACGAGGTGGGCGTCCCCGACCCGCGCCTGCTCACCGTGGACTCGCCCTTCGACTTCAGCCGCCAGGCGCTGCTGGTGGTGCCCTCCGACATGCCGGCGCCCAACGACCCCGCCTACCCGGCAGCGGTCGCCGCGGCCTTCGCCGAGATCCTCGAGCTGGCCGAGGGGCGCACGCTCGGGCTGTTCACCTCGTACCGCAACCTCAACGCCACCTTCGAGCGGGTCCAGGGCAACGGGCACCGCGTGCTGCGCCAGGGCGACATGCCCCGCACCGCCCTGGTCGAGGAGTTCCGGCGCGACGTGCGCTCGGTGCTGCTCGGCACCGAGTCGTTCTGGGCCGGCGTCGACGTCCCGGGCGAGGCGCTCTCCTGCGTGGTCATCGACCGGCTGCCCTTCCCGTCGCCCGACGACCCCGTGCTCGACGCGATCAGCGAGCGCGACCGGCAGTGGTTCCGGACCTACAGCCTTCCGAGGGCGGTCATCGCCTTCAAGCAGGGCTTCGGGCGGCTCATCCGCAGCGCCTCCGATCGCGGCGTGGTCGTCGTGCTGGACCGGCGCCTGGTCACCAAGCCTTACGGGCGGATCTTCACGGCGAGCCTGCCCGACGTCCTCAAGAGCCGGCGCATCGAGAACGTGCGGCGCTTCCTCGAGGAGGCGGCCTGATGCTCGCACGAGTCGCCGGCACCATCGCGCTGCGCAAGGAGGAGTGCCCGCCCAAGGTCCTCGAGCGGCTGCGGCGCGACCTGTCCTTCCCGAACCCCGAGTACGTCTCGCGGCGGCGGATGGGGCGCTATGTCGGCGCCACGCCCGAGCGCATCGAGTGCCTCGCGGAGCATGCCGACGGCTGGGTCGAGCTGCCCCGCGGCGCGGTCGGGTTGCTGCGCCGGCGTGCGGCCAAGGCCGGCGTCGAGGTTCGCTTCGAGGACCATCGGCGCGTCCTCGACCCCGTCGACCTGCGCGCCGAGATCGAGCTTCGGCCCTACCAGCGCGACGCCGTGGGCCGCATGGTGCGCGGCATCCAGGGCACGGTGGTGATGCCCTGCGGCGGGGGCAAGACCGCCACCGGCACGGCGGCCATCGCCGAGATCGGGCAGCCCGCCCTCGTCATCGTCCACACCCACGACCTGCTCGAGCAGTGGCGAGAGAGCGTCAGCCGCATCCTCGACACAACCGCCGGCGTCGTTGCCAACGGGGCGTCCGAGCCGGCGCCGATCACCATCGCCACGGTCCAGACCGTGGTGCGCCTGGCCCCGCGCGAGCTCGCCGAGCTGGGTGCGCGCTTCGGGTGCGTCATCGTCGACGAGGCCCATCACGCCCCGGCGAGCACCTTCCAGACGGTGCTCGCGCACATGCCGGCCCGCTTCCGCTTCGGGCTGACGGCGACGCCCGAGCGCGAGGACGGGCTGACCCCGCTGCTCGACTTCACCATCGGCCCGCGGCTCTTCGAGATCGGCTACCAGGAGCTCGTCGCTGGCGGCTTCCTCCAGGCGCCCGAGATCCGCCCGGTCTACACGGGCTTCTCCTTCGATTACGCCGGTCCGGAGGATCACCACCGCTGCCTCGGCGCGCTGGTCCGCGACCCGGCCCGCAACGCCATGGTCGCCGACCTCGCCGTGGGCGAGGCCAAGGCCGGCCACACGGTCCTCGTGCTCTCCGGCCGCGTCGGTCACTGCCGGCGCCTGGCCGAGCTCGTGCGCGAGCGCGGCGTGAGCGCCGAGGTCCTCGTCGGCGCGGTCAAGAAGGCCGACCGCCGGGACATCCTCGATCGCTTCCGGCGCGGCGAGGTGCCCGTGGTGGTCGCCTCGACCCTGGCCGACGAGGGGCTCGACGTGCCCCGCCTCGACCGCATCGTCCTCGCCTTCCCCGGGCGCACGAAGGGGCGCACCGCACAGCGGCTTGGCCGGCTGATGCGCCCCCACCCCGACAAGCAGGGCGCCGTGCTCTTCGACGTGGTCGACGCCGCCGTGGGCCCGCTGCTGCGCCAGTTCCGCGAGCGCCGCCGGCTCTACCGCCAGCTCACAGGAGGGAACCCGTCATGGAGATGAAGCCGCGCATCGCGCCGACGCTGGAGCTGGGCCTGATGAAGGCCACCGCGTCGCTCCAGGACCCCGAGGTCAGCCTGTCCCCCTGGGACGCCCAGATGCCGGTGCTCTGCATCGAGGAGGGCGGCGTCGTGGTCGAGCTCGAGTTCCCCGACCGCGAGGCCCTCGCCCGCTTCCAGCGCCGCATCGCAGCGCTGCGCTGCCCGGACAAGGAGGACGCGTGAGCCCGGCGGTGCAGAACATCCCGGAGAAGCAGCCGCCGACCATCGACCCGGCCGCCGAGATCGAGGCCCGCGATCGGCGCCGGCGCGTCGAGCGGGCGCTCGCGGGCCTGCCCGCGCCCGACCGCCGCGTCATCAACCTGCGCTTCGGCTTCGACGGCCCCCCGCTGACGCTGCGCGAGATCGGCTGGCTGCTCCAGGTCACCGCTGAGCGCGTGC
>JALVDI010000154.1 GCA_027009115.1 Polyangiaceae bacterium
CGTGGGCGACGAATCCTTCGAGCAGCTACGTCGCGGCGAGTTGAACGAGGCCCAGCGCCGCTACCTCAACGCCTACCTCCACGAGTTCGCCCGCGAGTACCGGCTCGTCGGACGGGTCGACTACCAGCGCGCCACCTCGTCCGTGCCGCCTCGGGCGACGCACTCCGGCGAGCTGGCCCCCGGGAGCGGGTTCGAGGGCGAGAACTGGCAGCCGGCGGTGCCGGCGCGTCCCCCGAGCTCCCGGCCCCAGGGCCGCGTCCCGGCGGCCGCTGTCCTCCGCAAAGCCGAAGACCTCTACGCGCGCACGGGCCACGAGAACGCCGGCTTTCTATCGGCGAGCTGCGGCTTCATGCCCCGCACGCCCCCGAAGCAAGCCCTCGCCTCGTCCCACGCCGCCTGGGACCAGATCGTCGCGGAGCTGACGGAGCTCTACCGAACGCTCCGAGTCCGCGAGCGCGTCCACGAGCTGCCGGTGCTCCCCGCCAACGAAGAGCATCTGGCCGAGGAGGACCTGCTGCGCGCCGCGGCCATCCTGGGCATGCTGGCGCACGCCTACTGGTATTGCCGGGTCGAAGCGCCCGATGAGCTGCCGCCCCCGATCGCGCGGCCGTGGGCGACACTGCGGCGACGGCTCGGCCGCGGCGCGCCGGTGCTCAACTACATCGATCTCATCGTCTACAACTGGAGGCTCGTCGATCCGAACCTGGCCGACCCGCTGCGGGTCGAGAACCTCCGGCTACTCATCCCGACCGTCGACAACAAAGAAGAGCGCACCTTCTACCTGACGCAGACGGAGATCCTCGCGCGCTGCTCCCCAATCGTCGCGGCGGCCATCCGCGCCCAGGAAGCTGCGATGGTGGACGACCGGGAGGCGGTGGAGGCCGAGATGATGACCATCATCGCCAGCCTCCAGCGCGTCATCCGCGAGTCGCTCCTGAAGATCAACCCCAACCCGGCCGGCCTCAGCCACGTCGATCCCGTCACCTGGGCGAAGACCGTGGCGCCTTTCGCCGTCCCCTTCGTCGAAGGCGTGCTGGGCCCCAGCGGCACCAGCTCGCCGATCTTCAACTTCCTCGACCTCTTCTTCGGGCGGCGGAAATTCGAATCGTTCCTCGGCAAAGAGATCCAGCAGCTCCGCAGCACCTATCCCCCGCTCTGGCGTGAGCTGCTCGCCGCCATCTCCAAAGTGAGCGTCGGCGACTACATCGCCGAGATCGACGACCCAAACCTGACAGGGCTCTGGCGTGAGGGCCTCGATGCGTACACCGGTGAGCAGGGTTTTCTCGGCCGCCACCGCATGAAGGTCTACGGCTACCTGGAGCTCGCGTTCAAGGTCGGGCGCTCGGTGACGATCGGCGGTTTCTCCGGGCTCTTCGACGATCGCACCTGGGACCAGGTCGACGGCGAGCTCGAATCCTCGCGACGAGAGCGCACCGCGCTGCTGCCACGCTCGTGCCACCACGTCCGCGTCGCCGAGGTCGTCAGCGGCACCGACGGCGTCCCTGAGGGCGTGGCGCACGTGCTGCTGGACGTGACCGGGACGGGCATCCACTACGAGGCTGGCGACCGGTGCATGGTGCTCCCGGAGAGCTGCCCCACGCTCATCGACCGGACGCTCCGGGCGCTGCGCGCCAGCGGCGACGAACGAGTCGTGCTCACCGAGGAGTGGCGCGCCGCCGTGGCCCTCCGCTTCGGCTACGCCGGCGCGAGGGAGCTCAGCCTCGCGGAGCTGTTGCGCTTTGGGCAGCTTCGACCGGTGGCGCCTCGGGTCGCCGAAGCGCTCCACGCCCTCAGCCAAGACGCGCTCCTCGGCGAACGGATGCGTCGACAAGAGACCCACGTCTGGGAGCTGTGGGACCTGCTCGAACACCTGGCCGACGGTGGCTTCGATCCACGCCGCTTGCGAGGCGAACTGCTGTGCGAGGTCGTGCCCCCCGAGCGCTTCCGCTCGTACTCCATCAGCTCGGTCATGAGCCATGCGTCGATGGCCGAGGCCAGCCGCATCGCGCTCACGGTGGGACGTATTCGCTACCGCACCGAAGGGCTCGCGGGCGTCGCCGAAACCGACCGCTACGGGACGGCGTCAACGTTCCTCGCCAACGCCGGTGGACGGGAGGAGCCGATCTCGATCGTCGTCGATCATCCGCCGCGCTTCGGGCTGCCCGAAGACCCTTCGACACCCATCGTCATGATCGCCGGCGGCACCGGGTTGTCGCCGTTCCGCGGCTTCTTGATCGAGCGTTGCCGCCTCCGAGACGCGGGACCCGCCTTTCTCTTCCTCGGGCTCCGCTCCCGCGAGCACCTGCATCCCTACGAGGAGGAGCTGGGACACGCGCTAGCGGACGGACGCACGGTCGTCGAGGTCGCGTTCTCCCGCGAAGACGTCCGCGCGCAGTGGGTCCCGGCTTCGGGCCGCTTCGAGTACGTTCAGGCCCCTCGGCGCTACGTACAGGACGTGATGCTCCAGGAGCGCACCGCCCGCGAGCTCTGGTCGTTGATTCGTCCCACCCGCGACGAAGACGCGGCGCATGTCTTCGTCTGTGGGCGCAGCCGCTTCGCGCTCTCGGCCATCGAAGCGCTTCGGTCGATCTTCCGCCGCTTCGCCGAAGGGACCGACGACGAGCGCGACCGATCCGCCAGCGACATGCTGACGGAGCTCATCGGCCGCGGGCGCCTCAAGCTCGAGATCTTCAGCGGCGACGCGCCCGCGTTGGAAGGGCGATCCCAAATCGATGTCTCGGAGATCGTGCTACGCAACGGACCCGAGTACTGGCTCGTCATCGAGGGCCTCGTCTACGACGTCACGGAGTTCGTCCGGCTCCACCCGGGCGGCGCTCACGTGCTGCGCGGCTACGCAGGCCTCGATGGCACCCAAGGTTTCCAGCGGACTCACGCGGGTCGCACGGAGATCGCGGCGATGCTCGAGATGTACGAGATCGGCGCGGTCCGTCGCCTGAACCTAGGTGATGAGGTCCTGGCCGCCGGTGAGACGACCACCACGCTGCGGGCCATGCACGACGCCTTCGTGCGCCTGGCCTACCTGGTCGTGGAGATGGAGAACGCGCTACGCAACGACCAGTCGCTCCAGCACACGGTGACCACCCGTGGCGATCCTCCGTCCCCCCGCTCCCCCTACAAGCTGGAGCGCGCCGTCGAAACCCACGAGCGCTTCGCCTCCAGCTACCTGGAGCCGATCTGCCGCATCCACGCGCCACGGCTCTGGGCCCGGCTCCAGGCCGTGCTCGGCCACGACCCGGCCTGGATGAGCGAACGTCTGGAGGCCATCGCCCAGAGCCGAGCGGCCCACTACGAACGCGGCTTGCGGGTGGCGCTCGGGCGTGCCGTCGAGGCCGCAGACCCGCGCCTTCTCCAGGCCGTGGCGACCTTGGAGCAGCTGGACGCAACCTTCCTCTCGGAGCTCAAGTCCGTCCTCCGGGACGCCATCCGGGTGTTCGAACGCCTCGAAGCGCGCACCCTCACCTTGGGCGCCGATCAGCTCGAAGCCTCCGTGCGGCGCATCACCGAGGTCGTGGCCCGCTACTACGAGCGGGTGCACGAGGAGCTCAGCGAGACCTGGGAGGCCGAGCTCCTCGCCGGCGAGGCGGGGCCCTGCCCCAGCGCCTCGCACGAGATACTCCTGGCCAACCGCTACTGGGAGCTCTCGCTCGACAGCGCCCAAGGCTACGTGAAGGTGCGCCGCACGCCCGTCGCGCTCGGCGACATCGACCAGTTCGTCCGCCAGAACGACGCGGTGATCGCGAAGCTGAAAGAAATCCCCACGAACTTGGGCATCGTCGTGGATATGCGGCAGGCTCCGGCCCGAAACGATGCCGAGTTCGAGGACGCCATGAAACAATTCCGCGCGGCCTGCGACCGCTTCGCGCGCGTCGCAGTCCTCATCGAGAGCGCCATCGGCGTGCTCCAAGTCAATCGCCTCAGCCGCGCGGAGGGCGCCAAACACTTCGCCACCCAGAGCGAAGCGTCCGCGATCAAGTTTGCGATGGGAACGGGCTGATGATCTTGGTGAGCAACGAGTTCTGGCAGCTCGAGTCTCTCCCCACCGAAGGCTACTGCGTGCTTCGCCGCACGGCCAAACGGGCCGACGACCTGAGCGCGCTCCGCTCGGCGAACGTCGAGGTCGCCGGCTATTTCGAGCCCCACCACAAGAGCTGGGGCCTCATCGTGGACATGCGGAAGGCCGCGCCGCGCAACGACGAGGCCTTCGAGGACGCCATGCGTCCTCTGCGGACGCGCGTCAGCCAGCACTTCGCTCGGGTCGTGCTGCTCCTGTCGAGCGCCGTCGGTGTCCTCCAGGTCGAGCGGCTCCGGGCCCACGAGGGGAACAGCTGGCTGGCCACCCGCAGCGAATCCGAGGCCATCACGTTGGCGCGTGATGCTTCGCCGTAGGAGGGTCCTGGGCTCGTTCCGACGACTCATGGCCGCGTGGCCGGGGCGATGCTCCAGCATCGTGGCACCCTTGCCCTGAGCCGCCGACCCTTCGCCATCTTTCGCTTCGACCTCTCGGATCCCGACACCAACGCAAGGTGGACCTCCCCCGCAGGGAGCCCAGCCCGAGCGGTGATGGGTCCGGACCGCGCCCGTCGCGCCGAAGCCCTCGGCCCCCCTCACCCGTCCATGAAGTCGGCCGCGCCCCCATCGTCGTAGGCGCCCGGCTCGGCGTAGTAGTCGTCTTCCACCAGGTTGTCGAAGCGGGTGAACTCATTGAAGAAGCGCACACGGGCGGTCCCCGTGGGGCCGGCGCGCTGCTTGCCGACGATGATCTCCGCGACGCCGCGCTCGTCGCTGTCCTTGTTGTAGACCTCGTCTCGGTACACGAACCAGATCGTGTCGGCGTCCTGCTCGATGGCGCCGGACTCCCGGAGGTCCGAGAGCTGCGGCCGCTTGTCCTTCACGCCGCGGGATTCGACCCCCCGGTTGAGCTGCGACAGCGCGATGATCGGGATCTTGAGCTCCTTGGCCAAGGCCTTCAGGCTCCGGCTGATCTCCGAGATCTCTTGCTCCCGGGAGTTGTTGTTGCCCGAGCCGCGCATCAGCTGAAGGTAGTCGACGACCAAGAGCGAGAGCCCGACCTCGCTCATCAGACGCCTTGCTTTGGCGCGCAGCTCCAGGATGCTGATCGCCGGCGTGTCGTCGATCCAGACCGGCAGCTCACTCAAGATGCCCGCCGCGCTCGCGAGCTTGGGCCAATCGTCGCGGAGGAGCTGACCGGTGCGCAGCCGCGTCCCGTCGACACGCGCCTCGCTGCAGAGCATGCGCTTGACGAGCTGTTCTTTGGGCATCTCGAGAGAGAACACCGCCACGCCTTCCTTGCGTGCCATGCAGGCATTGACGGCGATGTTCAGCGCAAAGGCGGTCTTTCCCATACCCGGTCGGCCCGCGACGATGATCAAATCGCCCGGGTGCATCCCCGCCGTCATCTTGTCGAGCCGGTCGAAACCCGTGGGCAGCCCGGTGATGGCGTCGCCTCGCTTCGCCATCTCATGGATCTCTTCGAAGGTCCGAAGCACGACGTCCTTGACGTGCTCGTAGGGGTTGGTGGCTCGCTGCTTCGCAACGGAGAACACACTGGATTCCGCCTTGTCGAGGAAGTCCTCGATGTCGCCGTAGTCTCCGTACCCCTGGGCGGTGATCTCGTGGCAGGCCGCGATGAGCGTGCGGACGATCGCCTTCTCGCGGACGATCTCGGCGTGCGCCTTGATGTTCGCCACCGTCGGGATGGTCTCGGCGAGTTGCAGGAGGTACTCGTCGCCCCCCACCGCCTGGAGCTGTTGGCTCAGCACCAGCTCCTCGCGCAAAGTCACGTGGTCTACGGGCTGATTGCGCCCAAAAAGCTTGCGCATCGCCTCGAAGAGGATGCCGTGCGCCTCGCTGTAGAAGTCTTCGCGGGTCAGGATCTCCAGCACGACATTCATGGCGTCGTTCTCGAGGAGGATACCCCCCAACACGGCGCGCTCCGCATCGAGGGCGTTGGGCGGTACGCGGTTGGTCGGAAGCTGCGGCGGCCTCGGTCCCCCCCTGCCTCTGTCGCCTCGGTTCTCTCGTGGCATGTCTCGACTCTACGATCGGCCCGTGACCTCGCGCGACGGCGCCGGCCGCGGGCGGTCAGCGTGCAGCATCGGACGACGCCTGTCGACGCTGTCCGGGTCACGCGCTCGAAGTACCGGGTGGACGGACGAGGAGAGGCGGCCCCCGCAGGCGCCGCCTCTCTCGATTCGTCGGCTCGGAGCCGGGATCACGCGGCCGTCTTGACCTCGAGCTTGACGGGGACGTCCACTCCCTTCATCAGGCGAATGACGATCTCGTAGGTCCCCGTGGTCTTGATCTGCTCTTCCGGCATCACGACCTTCTTGCGGTCGACGTCGCCAAAGCCCTTGAACGCCAAGGCGTCCATCACATCGCCCAGGGTCACGGAGCCGAAGAGCTTGCCGGTCTCCTCGTCGGCGACCTGCTTGGCGACGTGGAGCACGAGCCCCTGGAAGCGACGGGCGCTCTCCTCTGCGGCCGCCTTACGCTTGGCGAGGAGCTGAAGCGCGAGAGCCTTCTCGTGCTCGATCTGCCGGACGTTCGCCCGGGAGGCGATGACGGCGAGCCCGCGAGGGATGAGGTAGTTGCGAGCGTACCCCGGACGCACCTTCACGATGTCGCCCGACACACCGAGCGTCTCGACGTCCTGTCGGAGGACCACCTGTACGTTGCGCTTGGCCATGTCACTTCACCGCGGTGTAGGGAAGGAGCGCGATGTGGCGCGAGCGCTTCACCGCAACGGTCAACTGACGCTGCTGGCGCGCCGTGAGGCCGCTGACGCGCCGCGGAACGATCTTGCCCCGCTCGGTCAAGAAGTAACGAAGCTGCTGCGGATCCTTGTAGTCGAACTCGAAGCCCTCTTCCTGCGTGAACGCAGGGGGACGCTTCTTGCCGCTTCGCCGACGGCGGATCCCGAGCGGGTCCGCATCTGCGCGACCCTCGCGAATGACCGTGCCCTTCGAGGGCTCGGCTTGGGTGGTGGGCTTCTCTTGGTCACTCATGGTCACTCCTCCTCGCTGGAGGCTTCGGTGGTCGCGTCGCTCGTCGCGGATTCGCTCGCCGTCTCTTGGGTGTCCGCAGCTTCGCTCGCCGCAGCTTCGCTCGCCGCAGCTTCGCTCGCCGCAGCTTCATCGGCCGGCGCCTGAGCCTCGCCGCTGGCCTCGGCAGCGGGTTCGCTACGCGGCCTCACCTCCTCCATGCCGAGGCGCTGCGCTGTGGTGAGCTCGGCCTCGTCGTCGTCGGTCTGCTCGATGGCCTCGAAGGTCGTCTCCTCGGCGTCCACCTCGACGGCCGCCAGGTCGACACCGTCACGCAGCACGATGGTCTGATAACGGATCACCGGATCGAGCAGGCGCAGGTTGCGCTCGAGCTCGGCGACGAGGTCGCCGTAAGAGGCGAACTTCACGTAAACGAAGATGCCCCGGGTGTGCTTGTCGATGGCGTAGGCGAGCTTGCGCTTGCCCCAGAGATCGACCTTGATGATCTTCCCGCCCATCCGGTCCATCACGTCCTGGACGCGCTGGGCCACCTTCGCCGCGTCGTCGGGGTCGACGTTCGGGCGCAAGATGTAGATGGTCTCGTATTCGCGGGCCCACTTCTTGGCGGGCGTCGCAAGGACTGCTTCTGCCATGAATCCTCCTGGGATTGCCCCGGACCACTCCGGAGCGAGGAACACCGGCCGAGAGCGACCGGGTCGGCGGATCTAGCCCGAGCTCACTTGCGGTGCAAGGCGTTCATGGCACCTCGCGGCCCCTTCTCGACCACCGCCTCGACCATCTGCGCCGCGCGCTCCACGAGATCGGGCAAGGTAGCCTGTTCGTCGCGGCTGAAGTCGCTCAGGACGTAGCCTTCGACGGACCCCGAGCGGGGCCGGCCGATGCCGACCCGAACCCGAGTAAAGCCGTTGCCGCCGCATTGGCCGACAATGCTCCTCAGGCCATTGTGGCCCGCGGTGCCGCCCCCGACCTTGATGCGCAGCTCCCCGAAAGGGAGGTCGAGCTCGTCGTGGACCACGAGGAGCTCACCGAGCCCGACCTTGAAGAAGGCCAACGCCTTCTGCACGGACTCACCGGAGAGGTTCATGTAAGTGAGCGGCTCGAGGAGCACGACGTCCTCGTCCGCGAAGGTGCCCTTGGCGAAGCGTCCTTTGAATTTCTCGCGGAAGCCGCCCACGCCCCACCGCTCGGCAAGGCGCTCGACGACCATGAACCCCACGTTGTGGCGGTTGCCCGCGTACTTCGGCCCAGGGTTCCCAAGTCCGGCGACGAGCAGCATGAGAGCGAGGGGCGTGACCCCGAGGAGCTCAGGCGCCGGCCGCCTCCGCCTTGGCCTTCTCCTCGGCCAGACGGGCAGCGCGCTTGTCCTCGAGGATGATCGCGAGGGTGAGTTCGGGCGGCAGCGTGACGCGGACCCCTTCGGGAAGGTCGAGCTGACCCACGGTCACGGTCTCGTGGAGGTCGATGCCGCTGACGTCGACGACGATCGCCGGCGGGATGAGGTTCGGCTTGCAAACGACGGGCACGGTGCGCCGCGTGATGTTGAGCAAGCCGCCCTTGACGACGCCGATGGCGCGGCCCTTGGTCTCAAGGGGCACCTCGGCCTTCACCTCGCGATCGAGGGAGACGCGCAAGAAGTCCACGTGGACGAGGCGCCGCGAAACGGGCTCCACGACGAGGTCGCGGACCATGGCCAGCTCGCTCGCGTCGCCGTAGCTCAGCTCGAAGAGCGTGTTGCGACCGTAAACCCCGCGGAGGTGACGCTCCAATTCTGCGGGATCCACCGTCAGCGGCGTGGGCGTGATGCCCGGACCGTAGAACACGGCCGGGAGCTTTCCGCTCGCGCGCAGCCGACGAGCGGGCCCCTTTCCGCGCTCGGCGCGGACCTCAGCCTGCAGCTTCGTCGTTTCCATAGTCTTCCACTCCTGTGCTCCGGCGCGTGCCGGGGGGCGGGTTTTGGCGGGATTCGGCCCCGTCGTCAAGGCGGAGGCTCGCCCAAGCCGCGGGCGCTCCGCCCGCTCACACGAAGAGGGAGCTGACCGAGTCGCTGTGGTGGATCCGGCGGATCGCCTCGCCAAGGAGCCGTGCGCCGGACAGCACCGTGAACTTGCCGGACTCCTCCGCGGCTGCGCTCAGCGGGATCGTGTCGGTTACGATGACGTCCGCGAGCGGAGAGGCGACGATACGCTCGATGGCCGGTCCCGAAAGCACCGGGTGCGTCGCCGCCGCATAGATAGTCCTGGCGCCGTGGTCCTTGAGGGCCTGCGCGGCGTTCGTGAGGGTCCCGGCCGTGTCGATGATGTCGTCCAGGAGGATGCAGTCGCGCCCTTCCACGTCGCCAATGATGTGCATGACTTCGGTCACGTTCGCCTTCGGACGCCGCTTGTCGATAATGGCCAGGTCGGCCTGCATCCGCTTGGCATAGGCGCGGGTGCGCTCGACGCCGCCGGCGTCGGGGCTCACGAAGACGGGCATCTCACCGGCGAAACGCTGCCGCAGATGGTCGAGAAAGACCGGCATCGCGTAGAGATGGTCGAAGGGCACGTTGAAGAAGCCCTGAATCTGTCCGGCGTGCAGATCCATCGACACGACGCGGTTGATCCCCGAGGTGCTCAGAAGGTCCGCGACCAGCTTCGCGGTGATCGGCGTGCGGGGCGCGGCCTTTCGATCCTGCCGCGCATAACCGTAGTACGGGATGACTGCGGTGATGGAGCCGGCCGACGCACGCTTCAGCGCGTCGGTCATGACGAGCAGCTCCATGAGGTGATCGTTCACCGGCGCGCAGGTGGACTGGATGATGTAGACATCCGCCCCACGGACGTTCTCCTGGATCTCCGCGAAGACCTCCCCGTCCGAAAAACGCGAGAGCCGCACCCGACCCAGCGGCATCTGAAGATAGGACGCGATCTTCTGCGCCAACGGCGGGTTGGCGTGTCCCGAGAAGACCAGTGTGGATCTGAACACGTCGTTCCTCGTGCCGGGGCCCCAGTTCGGCCGCGGAATAGCAACGCGTCCCGGGGGTGTCAATCGGGATCCGCCCGCAGGCGGCCGCGGTCCTCGCCTCCCGCGCCGGGGCCCTTTCGGCGGGAGAATTGGCCTGCCGGCGAGGACCTTCCTCGTCTTCGCCACGGGCCGCGGGCACGTCGGGGACGCTGGGATCACACGCGATGCCGTAGGGCGATCCGTCGGGATCGCCTCGTGGCGTTCCGCCGGCGACCGGCTGTCGGAAAAAACCCTTCAATCTCGTGAGCGCCCCAGAGCAATCGCCCTCGGGCGCTGTTCGCGGTGCGTCGGTTGCGGTAGACCCGGGTTCGCTCTGAGGCATCGCGGAGGGAACGATGACGACGGGAACCGTCACGCTGTTCACGGATCGATCCGACTTCTTGATTCCGATCTGGCAAGACTCGCTCGAAAGCCACGGCCATCGCCTGCGCGCTGCCATGCCCGACGAGCTCGGCCGCGTCTCGGTGCGCGACAGCGGCGTCATCTTCGATGCGTCCCCAGAAAGCTACGACGAGGACGACCTGCTCACCGCCGTTGCCTACGTGCGGGCGGCCGGCGGCGTGCCGGTCGTCTACGCCGAGGGTGTCCCGGTCGAAGAGATCGTCGAGGAAATCTGCCGCGGCCTGGTCGCGCGCCGGGAAGACGATCTGGAGCGCGTCATCGCTGGCATGACACGTCAGCTCGACCACGACCGAGGGCGGCGCTTCGAGTTCGTGACGGTATCGCCGCGCAACGACGAGGTACTCGCCATCCTTGGAGACGGCCGCTCCGTGCTGCTCAAGCGCCCTCTGGACCCGAGTGACGACGGGGCCGAAGTGACCGCGATCACCCTCGCCGACGACGCGCGCACCGTCACGTTGGAGCTCGCCTCGGGCAAGCTCTTCGAGCTGCAGGCGAGCGCTCTGGCGGCGCCGGCGGGCGGGCACGGAGACATCCCCATCGACAGGGCGCGGCTGGGGGCGCGCTTGCGGGAGCTGCGACTCGAAGCCGGGCTGACGCAGGCCGAGCTCGCCCGCAGGACGGGCATCCACCGCCCCAACATCGCCCGCGTCGAGGCGGGCCGGCACACCCCCTCCCTCGAAACCCTGTCCCGTCTGGCCACGGCCATTGGCGTCCCGACCACGCGCGTGCTCTCCCAGGACTGAAGGCCGCCAGGGCTGAAGCAGGACCAAAGCACGCTCCCAGGTTTGAACACACGGCGTCCCTGATCGGGGCGCCGCCGGCGTTTTCGGGCCGCCAGCGCAGCCCGGCGGGGTACGATGAAGCCGTGCTGGACATCGACCCCGAGCGCGCTCCGTCCACGCCCCGCGATGCTGCCACCGTCATCATCCTGCGGGAGGCCGGAGACGCCGCGGAAGTCTTCCTCGTCCGACGTCACGCCAGCTCGGGCTTCATGGGGGGCGCACACGTCTTCCCCGGTGGAAAGCTCGACGACGCCGACGGGCACCCTGCCCTGCTGTCCCGGATCCGCGGCCGCACGCCCGAAGACTGCGCCGCTGCGCTCGGTGAACGAGACCCATCGAAGAGCGTCGCACTCTTCCTCGCGGCCATCCGCGAGACCTTCGAAGAGGCCGGCGTGCTGCTCGCCCAGGGCGAGGTCGACGAGGCGACGCGACACGCCCTGCAAGTCGGCGAAACAACGCTCGTCGAGGTCGCAGAGGCGGCGGATCTCCACTTCGAGCTCAATCGGCTCGTGCCGCAGGCGCGGTGGGTGACCCCCGTCGTCGAGAGGCGCCGCTACGACACCCGCTTCTTCCTCACCTGCGTGCCCCCGGACCAGCGGGCCAGCCACGACAGAAGGGAAACCACCGAGGGGGCCTGGTGGACCCCCGCCGACGCGCTGGCGAAAGCGGACGCAGGGGAGATCCTCCTGCCGCCTCCGACACGGCGGACCCTCGAGTGGCTGGCCGAACGAGGCCGCGTCGAGGACGCGTTGAGCCTTGCCGCCAGTCGGCCCCCACCGCTCGTCCAACCCGTCTTCGTCGACGACGACGGAACCTTCGTGCTCGCGCTCCCGGGCGACCCGCTGCACCCCACGCAGGAGCCAGCCTTCGGAGGCGCGACGCGCTTCGTGCTCGAGGGCGATCGCTGGACGAGCCGCGACGGTCGAGTCGGCTGAGCGCCCGAGCGCCTCTCCACGCGCCTCACGGTCGGTGTTTCCGTGAACCGAGCGGAGCCTCAGCCCCCGATGATCTCGCCCCCGTCCACGTAGATCGTGTTGCCGGTGATCCAGCGCGTGGCGGGCGTCGCGAGCGCCACCAGGGCGTCGGCCACGTCCTGCACCTCCGTGAGGCGGCCGTGGGGATTGCGCGCCTTGGCGGACTCGATCATGCGGTCGTTGCCGGGGATCTTGCGCAGCGCCGGGGTGTCCGTGACGCCGGCGCACAGCGCATTGACCGTGATCCCACGGGGCGCGAGCTCCACGGCGAGCTGCCGGCAGTGGGACTCGAGCGCGCTCTTGGCCGCGCTCACCGCGCCGTAGCCCTTCCACACGCTCGTGCTGCCGGCGGAGGTCATCGCGAAGATCCGGCCATCGGTTCCGAAGAGATCCCGGGCCAGGACCCCCTGAGTCCAGTAGAGGAGGCTGTGGGCCATGACGTCGAGGGTCATGTCCATGTTCGCCTTGGTAATCGTCGCCTCGCCCTCGTCGCTCCAGTAAGGCCGGAGCGTGCCGAAGGCGAGGGAGTGAAGCAGGACTCGGATCTTCTCCCCGTTCATCCGTTCGGTGAGTTGGTCGAGGGTCGCGGCGCGCTTCTTCTCGTCGGCCGCGTTGATGTTGAAGAAGACAGCCTCACGGCCCTCCGCCTCGATGGCCGCCTTGATCTCCTCGACGTGCGCCAGCCCAGCGCGGCGGTCGAGGTGGACGCCAGCGATGTTCATGCCGGCCTTGGCCAAGGTCCGCGCCGCCGCCTCACCGAAGCCGCTGGAGGCGCCCAAAATCAGCGCCCAACCCTTCAGCTCGAGAAGATCCTTGATGTCGCTCATGGCCGCGGGACGCTAGCGCCGACGCCGCGGGGGTTCAACCGCCGAGGGAACCTGACGAGCGCCGCGATGTCGAGCATGCTGTGGACACGATGAACCCGGGCTCGCCATGGCTCACCCCTCGAGGTCGCCAACGATCTTCGGCTAGAGCGCATCTCAACAGCGATCGTCGATCGATCCGTGGACTGGGTGGGACCGCTGGCGCATCCGCGAGGCGAGGGAATGCCGAGCCTTGTCGAGCTGAGAGGATGGCGGCAGAGGGCGTGCGCAGGCCGCGCAGCGGCGACGAGGGGTTTTGAGATGGGCTCTAGAGCGGGCAGCCCCTGCGGCTGTGGCAAAGGATGAGCGAAGGGTCGCGGACCGGCTGGACGGGAGCGATGCCCTCAGCCCTCACGCTCTTCTCCCTCGCGCTGCTCGCCCCCGGCGCCACCCTCGCCCAGGCCCAGGAGCGCGACCCCGTCCTCGACCTTCTCCCCGAAGGAGACAGCGACCTCGACCCGATCGGGGTGGGGGACACCTCCAGCCTGCGCGACGTGCCCACGCCGGAGCGGAGCGAGCCGGCCCCCGACCCCACCCTCGGCCCGGAGCCACCCGCGGTGGAGTCCCGGCGAGGCGAAATCCTCTGGGCGATCCCCGGCGTTCGTGAGGTCGACCACCGTACCGCGATCCGTCTCGTCGATGGCTTCGCCGTCGTGACCGAAGAGCTCACCTTCCTGTCGCGGGCGCGCCACCGTGCCGAAGTCCGCTACCGACTCCGTGTGCCCGCAGAGGCCACCCCTGCGGCCCTGGAGGTCTGCCGCGAAGGACGCTGCCGTGTCGGGGCACCGGGTGCAAGCCACGCCTACTTCGACTCGGTCCGGGCCGCCCCGCCCCGGAACGGATCCGCCGCACCGATCGGCCATGTCGCCCGCGTGGGTGAGGCGCTCGTCGTCCGTGCGGCACCCGTCGAGCAGGGAGCCCCGACGACCGTGCGGGTGCAGTGGGTCGCGCCAGCGCCCCGCCGTGGCGGAGTGGTGCGGGTGCGCGTTCCGGCCCGCGGCAACGATCTGCGCGCCGTCGCCGCGTCGGTCACGGTGAGCGCCGACGATCTCCTCGCTCCGTCCATCCAGGGCGCGCCCGCCGGCCCCGTCCCCGTGCGCATCGACCCCTGGGTCGACCTCGAGATCGCAGCGCTGGCCCCCCGCGGCGGCGGGGCCGAGGTCCGCGTCGAGCGCTTCCCCTGCGGCCGACGGCGTTGCGGTCGCGTGCGCGCCTGGGCCGGGCCCCGCCCACCGCAGCCTGGCGACTACGTGCTGCTCATCGACGCCTCTCCCTCGACCTTCGGTCCGGCGCGGGGCCGCATCGGACCGGCCCTCGCGGCGGTCGTGGCCATGCTGCCCGCCGGCTCGACGGTCCGAGCGCTCGCCTTCGGAGGCCGCGCCGAAATCCTGATCGGCGACCCCGTCGCACCCCGCGACGTCTCGCTCACGTCCATCGCCCGAGCCACGAGCCTCGCCTTGGGCGCGGCGACCCGCCTCGAAGCGGCCATCGACGCCCTGAGCGCCTGGGGGAACGACCTGCGCGCGATCGTGATCGGCGACGGCGGCCTGACGACCGGCTCGGCCCTCGATCGCGCCGTTGAACGAGCCCAGGGAGCGGGGCTGCGACTCAGCGTGCTCAACGTCGGAGACGGCCCCACGAACCCGGCCCTGCGTGCAGTAGCGGAGAGGCTCGAGGGCGCCGTCGTCGAGGTCGGCCCCAGCGCCGACGAGGCCGCGCGCGGCCGCTCCACGCAGGCTCTGGAGGAGGCCGTGCTGTCGGTGCTCGCGCCCAGGGTGGCCCAGAACCTCGAGGTGCGCCTCGGACGGCGCGCGTATCGACTCGGCCCCCTCTACGCCGGCGAGGAGCTGCGCTGGGAGGGAGTGC
>JALVDI010000155.1 GCA_027009115.1 Polyangiaceae bacterium
TCACCGTTCCAGCCGCGAATCCGAAAGACCAAAACGCCGACTCCGTTCTCCTCCGACTCTCGCGCTGCGTCTTCCAGGTCCGGAAAGACGAGGTCGACCAGGGGCGTCAGCTCCGCACCGAAGGCGTTGTCGATCCCCTGGTTGCCATCGACGAGCGGCTCTGCGTCGGGATGAGCGGGCGGGAGGCACTCGACGAGGGGCGCCGGCGGAACGCTGCAGAGCCCATCGAGGTTGAAACCGATGTCCCGCCAGGCCTCGCCCATCTGGCTGAGGCGGACCTCCTTGAGGCCGAAGACGATCTCGGGACCGTCGCCGTCGGGGACGCTCGGTCTCGGAGGCGGGCGCCGCGAACCGTCCTCGCACCCGTCCATCGCCGAGCCGCTGTCGGTGCCGGAGTCTGCCTGGGCGGCGTCGGGGGACCCCGCGTCCACCGCGATCAGCGAGGGATCGAGGACGGAGCAGCTCAAGAGGAGGGCTCCAAGGGGCACGACCGCTTTGGCCTGCGACGGTTGCACGACCCCCGCAGGTTATCGCGCTCGGGGGGCGATGCGCTACTCCTTCGCGCCCAACACTCACGGGGGGCCCACCGATCGGCCCGCGGGTGGACCCGAGAAGTGACCGAGAAGTGAGCCACCGGTACGAACAAGCGCCCTTCCACCGCGATGGATCACGGACTAGAAGCGGAGCATGACCACGACGCGCCACGACGGCCGATCCAGCAGCGCCCTGCGCCCCATCTCCATCGAGCTCGGCCTCCAGTCCAACCCGGAAGGGTCCGTGCTGTATCGCTGCGGCGGAACGGCCGTGCTCGTTGCGGCGTCCGTCGCCGAAGGCTCCCCCCCGTGGCTGGACGAGCCCGGGCATGGTTGGCTCACCGCCGAGTACGCCATGCACCCGCGGGCGAACCCCGAACGACGCCGGCGCGACGGGCGCTCCGGGCGCATCGACGGACGGACCGCCGAGATCCAGCGACTCATCGGCCGAGCGCTGCGGAGCTGCGTGGCGCTCGAGCGCCTGGGGGACCGCTCGATCACCATCGACTGCGACGTCCTCGACGCCGACGGGGGAACGCGCACCGCGTCGGTGACCGGCGGCTTCGTGGCGACGGCCCTCGCCCTCGACGGCCTCCGCAAGCGGGGACTCGTCGGCCCGGGGATCCTCCGGGCACCGATCGCGGCAATCTCCGTCGGGCTCCTCGAAGGGCGACCGGTCCTCGATCTCGACTACGTCGAGGATCGGGACGCAGAGGTGGATCTGAACGTCGTGGCCACGGACGAAGGTGCCCTGGTCGAGGTGCAGGGGACCTCCGAGGGGGCGCCGGTGCCGCGCGCCCACTTCGACGCGATGGTCGATCTGGCGCTGGGGGCAATGCCCGCGATCGTGACCGAGCAGCGCCGCGCTCTGGAGCGCGCCGGCGTGGACCTCGGCCGGCTCCTGGGCTGAGCGATGCTGGAGGAGCTCCTCCTGGCCACGGGCAACGCAGGGAAAGTACGCGAGCTGCGCGATATGTTGACGCCCCTTGGCGTGCGGGTGTGGACGCCGGCGGAGCGCGGGCTTCACCTGGAGGTGCGCGAGGACGCCGACACCTTTGAAGGGAACGCGCTCAAGAAGGCGCGGGCATTCGCCGCCGCGTCAGGCTTGCCGAGCCTCGCCGACGACTCGGGCCTGGAGGTCGACGCCCTCGGGGGCGCCCCAGGGGTGTTCAGTGCGCGCTACGCAGGCGTGGGGGCGACGGATGAGGCGAACCGCGCCAAGCTGCTGAGCGCCCTCGAAGGGGTCCCCTGCGAGGAACGCGCGGCCCGCTTTCGCTGCGCCCTGGTCCTCGTCGACGCCAGCGGAACACCTCTGTTTCGGACCCATGGAAGCTGCGAAGGCCGAATACTCCGCAGGCCCCGCGGCACGGGCGGCTTCGGCTACGACCCGATCTTCGCGCCGGCTGGCGAACGCCGCTCCATGGCGGAGCTCAGCGGCGCCGAGAAGAATGCTCTCAGCCACCGCGGAGTGGCCGTGCGTGGCCTGCGTGACTGGCTCCGGTCGGCCCGAGGCTGAGGCGCCGCTCCCATTGCTGATAGGATGCTCGGCGGTGAAGGTCTGTCCCCGCTGCCGACTCCGCTACGAAGACGCCGCTCTTTACTGCCTCGTCGACGGGGCGGCCCTCGAGCAGCTCGCGGATCCCCGCATCGGGACCCTGCTGGCCGGGCGCTACCTGATCGAGGAGGTCCTCGGCCGCGGCGGGATGGCGACGGTCTACCGCGCGCAACACTCCCTCGGCCGGCGGCAGGTGGCCGTGAAGGTACTGCACGAGTGCTTCGCCGACGACCTCGTCTTTCACGAGCGCTTCGCGCGGGAGGCCGAAAAAGCCAAGGCGCTTGCGCACCCCAACATCCTCGAAGTGTACGACTTCGGGCGCACCGACGACGGCCTCCCCTACCTGACGATGGAGCTCCTCGACGGACGACCGCTCGACCAGGCGCTCAAGCGACGCGGGTCCTTCGACGCCGCCGAGACCATCGCGCTCGGCCTGCAGATCGCCCGCGGGCTCAGCCGCGCTCACGACCTCGGGGTGATCCACCGGGACGTCAAGCCCGAGAACATCTTCTTGTGCCGCTCCGACGACGGGACGCCGGTCGTCAAGATCGTCGACTTCGGCATCGCCATCCAACGGGACGATCGCCGGCTGACGGTGGACGGACAGATGCTCGGGAGCCCACGCTACATGGCCCCCGAGCGCTTCCGCGCCAAGCAGCTCGTGCTGCCCGCCTCCGATCTCTACGCCCTCGGGCTCATCCTGTTCGAGATGCTCACGGGCCGTTTCCCGTTCGAGTCGGAGAACATCACTGGCTTCCTTCTCCACCACATGGAAACGCCGCCGCCGCGCGTCCGGAGCCTCGCACCGACGTGCCCTCCGGCCCTCGACGACCTGGTGGACGAGCTGCTGGCCAAGGATCCGACGCAGCGACCGGTGGACGCCCACGCGGTCGTGGCGGCCCTCGAAGCGATGGCCCCCGAGAGCGCGCGGCGGGTCCGCGTGGTCTCCGCCCTCTCGCCGCAGCTCCGCGAGAGCGGAGTGGCGCTCCGGCTCGAGGCCTGGGCCCACCGGGCGGCGACCTACGCGCAGATGCTCGACCGGTCCTGGCCGAACGGGGACGCCCCCAAGGACCTCGCTGAGCGAGTCGCGGAGCTGCACGCCTCGATCGCCCGACTGCGGACACTACACAAATCGGCCAAAACAACCGAAGACGCCCTTGGCGGGCTCGAAGCGCGGGTCAAGGCCGATCGGGAACGGCTGGGGCACGCCATTCAGGAGCTTGCTGAGGATCTCTCGAAGGCCAAGGCCCGGGTACGCGGCTCGACTCTGAGGACACTGCCGGGCGAGGCAGGGAGCTGGGCCGGCGCCTACCGCGCGGCGCTCTCGAAGGCGATGGAGCTCGACATGCGCCACCCGAGCTCACCTTCGCCGGAGGTCTTGTCCGCCCTCGAGGAAGCGAAGGCCGCCTACGAGCAGTGGATCGTGGAGCAGCGGATCAGCGGCGCGAGCGACCTCGAATTCCAGATCGACGCGCTGCGCCGGCGCCTGGCAGACCTCGACGAAGAGGCCCGCAGTGAGCGCGACCGCATGGCAAAGGTCTTGGAGGCGAACGGAGAGGAGCGGGCTCGCCTCGAAGACCGGCTCGTGGATCTATCGCGGGAGCTCAACGCGGAGCTCTCGCAGCGCTCCGATCTCACGGATCTCTTCGCGAGGCTCCGCGCCGGAGCGGCCTCCTGACCACACCCCCAGGCCACTCCCGCTCAGGCGAGCCAAAGAGGGCCGCAAAGCGGAACGTCTCAGCGCAGCATGGGCCGGCTCAGGGGGACGTGGCTCCACCGCCCGGGGCCTCGTCCACTTCGAGGCGAAGGGTCTTCAGCGTCCCCGGTTCGATGGTCACACGGATCGTCTCGCCAGGGCCTTCGCCGCTCGGCAGAATGCGCAGCTGCTGGCGCCCGGTCGGGAGCGTGACCTCCAGCGGCGTGCGGCCGAGGGAGCGCCCTTCGTGCTCGACGGTGGCCCAGCCACCGGCGGCGACGACCCGCAAGATCCCCGTAGCCTCGACCGGGCTCACGTAAGCGTCGTCTTCGAGCGCGTCGTCGTCGCTAGCGCGCGGCCGGTCGCGAGCCGGCCGGGATCGGTGAGTCGGCCGCTCGGGCACGCGGGTTGCCGGCGGCTCCGGCGAGGGGTCTTCGGTTGGCGCCTCTCCCTCGACTCCGTCCTCGGACGTCGTCGGGCCCTCGCGGTCGGGAACGCCGGGGAGGTCGTCCTCCTCCTGGAGCGCCGGGTCCGTCGGGGACGGCGCGAGTAGGCTCGCAGGCTCCAGGGTATCGACGCTTTCCCGCTCCGGGGGGCCGCCGGCGTCGCTCGCATCCTGGGTCGTGAACATCCCGCTCAGAAGGACACGCAGGTCGATGCCTTCCTCGGTGGCCGCTCCGAAGACAGCCGCGAGCGCGACGAGCC
>JALVDI010000156.1 GCA_027009115.1 Polyangiaceae bacterium
CGTCCAGAACGATCACGGGGCCCGCGCAGTCCTCGAAGCGGGCCAGGAGCTCGAGCCAGAGCTGCAAGCGGTCGTAGGCCTCCCGACGGTGCCGCGGCGCCGCGTTGAGGAATTCGAGGTCGGCGCCCGTCAGGATCCTGCGCACGTGGGTCGCCTTCAGGTCGTCTTCCGAGCTCCCTTCGAGGCACCGTTCCGCCGCCCACGCCGCAGGAACTTCGCTGGCCGCGAGTTCTTCGAGCGCCTCACGCAGGAGCCGCCGGCGCTTGCGGCTCGCGAGCCAGCCTTCGAGGCGCTCGAAGGGGCCCGAATGACGCCGGCCGGGGAGCACCCCAAGCTCGAGGAGCCGGCGCAAATGCCGCTGTGGGTTGCCGAGGTCTTCGTCGAGGCGTTCGACCGCCAGGTGGAAGACCGGGCGCCTCTCGGCCAGAGCGCGCGCCTCGAGGTGCATCAGGTGGTGGGTCTTGCCCGTGCCGTAGTCCCCGACCAGCAGGGCCACCGTCGACTCGTCGCGGTCCGTCTGCGCGAAGAGCCGCGAGAGGCGCGCGTCGATCTGTTCGAGCCCCACCGAGAGCGCCTCGACGCCGCCGAGCGGCGGCAGGCCTTGGGCGATCCGTAGCTGCGCGCGCAGGGCGTTCCTGCGCCCCGGCTCCGCGGCCCGGGGGGTGGGGGCTGGACCGAGGGTCGCCGGGGTCTCGTCCTCCGGCGGATCGAGGAGCTCGAGGGGCCGGTGCGGAAGCGGCGGGCCGATCAGCGTGTCGGCGAGGAGCCGCGACGCAAGCGCCGGGTGGGCATAGAGCGACGCCTTGCGGTCGAGGAGCGCGCGGCTACCGATGAGCAGAACCTCCGTGGCGACCATCCCGCGCGGGCTGTCGGCGTTGTCGACGAGCTCGCGGAGCACCGTATAGGCCACCTCGCGCCGTCCAGGCGAGAGATCGACCAAGCTTTCGCCGTCGCGGAGGATGACCCGCAGTCCGGGGTAGCCGAGCACCCGGAGGAAGCGAGTGAGCTGAACGAGCGCGGCCTTCGCCGTCCGTGGGAGGATCGGCCGTAGACCGAGATCGAGGTGCGCGCGTGCGAGCGCGCCGCCGCGGAGCCAACGGAGGAGGGGGCGCGAGGAGCCGTCTTGCTCGAGGGCCTCGGCCGCCAGGGTCCGGAGCTCTCCCGTGAGGCCGTCGGCGTCCGCGAACTCGTGAAAGCGCTCCACGGCCTCGTCGCCGTGCTCCCGCCGGAATGCCTGCAGCGCGCCGGCGATCCCATGGGGCGCCCGCCCGCGTACGTCGGGCAGGCGCAGATCGGTGGCGAGGTGCTTGAGCAGCACGTGGAGGCGGTGGAGGGGATGCTCTTCGACGGAGACGGTCGCGACCGGGAAGCCGCGGGCCAGCGCGTCGCGTTCCAGATCGTGCACGACTCGGTCGTTGGGGGGCGTGCCGACGAGGACGGCCACGTTCGATGCGTCGGTGGCCGCGAGATCCAGGAGGGTTTGACCGCGCGCCGCCACGACGTGCTCGCGCCACAGTTTTTCCAGTGAGGCCATAGGGCGGGAGGCTCGACTCTGATCCCGGCCGGCGTCAAGGCCCGTTGCAGATCGCGTGCGCTCGGCACCGCGGCCCGGCGCCGTCGAGATCGACGCAGTCGGCTCCGGGGCCGCAGGAGGCGTCGCTGCTGCACGGGGACCCGCTGGGCAGGACCGGCGCGCAGAGGCCGGCCCGGCAATAGAGCCCGGGAACGCACAGCCCGCAGGGGCCGCCTTCGGTGGAGGGCTCCCGGCACGTGGACCCATCGCACCAGAGGCCCTCGGCGCAGTCCGTAGGGGCGGCGCAGGTGTCGGTGCTCGGGGGGGGCGCATCGCCCCTCGCGGCAGCGGAGGCCCGTGCGGCATGGAGCCGGATCGCAGCGCTGCCCCTCTTCGGCTGGCTGCAGGCACCGTCGCCCGGTGGGGGAGCTGGCGTCCGCGACGCACTCGCCGTCCTGGCATGGCCCACCGCAGGGTTCGCCGAGCTCAGGGCGGGGGGCGCAGACCCCGGCGAGCGGATCGCACCAATCGCTGGGCCCGCACTGGGCGCTGTCCCAGCACGCGGCCCCGAGCGGAGCCGAGTCGACGCAGCGGCCTTCGACGCAGGCGGCGCCGGTCACGCAGCGTCGGCTCGGTTCGGGTCCGCACACCTCTCCGACCTCGCGGACCGCCACGCAGCGCATGACGCCTCCCAGAGGCTGGCAGCGCAGCTCGGGGCGGCACGGCTCCATAGCGCACTCGTCGCCGAGCTCGCCCAAAGGGAGGCAGATCGCATCGACGCAACGGAAGCCCTCTGCGCAAGGGATCGCGTCGCAGAGGTCCCCCAGGCGCCCTCCGACGGTGCACCGTCCGGGGCAGAAGCCCGCGTAGTCCGCGGCCCCGGCGCACACCGCGCCCGCGACGCACTCGTCCTCGTCGAAGAGGTGACTCGGGTAACAGCGTCCCCCGCGGGGCACCTGGCCGACGAAGGGCGAGCAGCCCGCGAGGGGACCGTCGTTGGCGCAGTCCATCGTCGCCGCCGAGAGCCTGTCGAGGCACTGGGCCGCTCGAATCGGGTCGAAACCGAGCCGTTCCGCCGCGACCGCGCTCGTGGCCGCCTGGCACCAGGCCCGCTCGCCCGTGGCAGCGTGGGCGTCGCAGCCTTCGGCGCAGCGGTCGAGCCAGCGGCACCACAGATCCGTCGCTTGGGCGCAGTAGGCCTCGAGGGAGACGCCGCCGGCTCCGTCCGGGTGGTCGGCGCGGGCGTCCGCGGCCGCGGCGTCCGAGGAATCGACGGCGGCGTCCATCGCCGCGTCCGGTGGGCGCGCGGCGTCGGGCCCTCCGTCGTCCAGGGTCCACGGTGTCCGAGCCGAGCACCCGAAGACGAGCCCTATGACGAGCCAGCGCTCCACCTCCGAAGGGTCGCCCTCGCAGCTCCTCTATGCCAGCGGATGGCGGGACACGGCGACGCGCCGTCCGTCGGGATCCCGAAAGTAGTCCGTGAACTCGGTTCGGGCCTCGATGGGGACGCCGGCGGTTCTCAGGCGTTCGAGCAGCCGTTGCCGTTCGAGGGGCTCGATCCGAAACGCCAGCAGCTCCCGGGACCCGGCGGGGATGGCCGGCTCGGCGGAAGAGCCCTCCTCGAGCATCAGGACCGCCTCGCCGGCTTCGAGCCAAACCGACCCGGTCCGTTTCCGCTTGAGGCGAAGGCCGAGCACGCCCGTGTAGAAGGCCTCCAATTGGGGGAGGTTTCGGGTCCTGAGGGCGAGGTGGTGGATTCGCATGGAGCGACTGTAGTCGGTCGCGCGCCGCTGGCGTAGAGTGGTCCGGTGGAGCTCCCTCAGCTTCTGGTCGACGACCTTGGAGCCGATGAGTCGCAGGTGCGGGCGGCGCGGCGGCTGGCCGACCAACATGGCCGGGCCTTCGTGGAGATCGCGGTGGAGGTGGGCCTGGCAGAGGAGGAGGCGCTGGCCGAGCTCCTGGCCCGGGCCCTCGACACCCACGTGGTCGAAGTCGACCGAGGCGAGCTCGACGAAGACTCCGTTCGGCTCGTGTCCCCGGAGGTCGCGCGTCGCTTTCTCTTCGTCCCCCTCGCCCCGGACCCGAGCGGTGAGAGCATTCGGGTCGTCTTCGCGGACCCGCTGGACGCGGCCGCCGTGGTGGCGGCTCGCGAGGCGACGGGGCTCGGGATCCAACCGCTGGTGGCGACGGTCTCGGGGGTGCTGGCCGCGATCGACCGGGTGTACGGTTGCCCGAGCGGCGACACGCGGGTGCTGCCCCGGGCCGAGCTCGCCCCCGACATCACCCGCCGGGTCGCGAGCAGGGACCAGACCCAGCCCGTCCACCGTCTCGAGGACGAAGCCAGCCTCGGGCAGCGACACGAGGCGCTCCTTCTCAGCCTCATCGACGCCGGCGTTCTCACTCGCGCCCAGTACTTGCAGGCCTTGCGTCGGCTCCTCGGACACGAGTGAGGCGTCCGTCCCCGGCGCCGGTCTTGACACCCTAGGGGCCGCTGCTACCGTGCGTGAACTTGAGCGGCCGTGGCCGCGGTTCGGCTGTGTTTCCCTTGGCGCTTCGGGTGGTGAGGCGCGGATTCCGATGGAGTGTTCGATGAAGAGATGGATTGGCTTGGCACTGATCGGCCCGCTCGCGTTCGCGGTGGGCTGCGGCGATGACGACGGGGGCGTGGACGCCGGACCCCGCATCGACGTGGGCACCAGGGACGCCGGTCCCGGGCGTGACTCCGCGATGCCGCCGCGGGACAGCGCGGTGCCTGACAGCGCCAGGATGGACGCGGGGCCTGACGACTTCTGCGCCGACCTCGGCGAGGCGTGCAGCGAGGCCTGCCGCCGCTCGGCGTTCTGCCAGCCGCCGAGCGCTGGCGACTTGGCACGTGGGGATATGATCGACAACCTCCCCCCGGGAGCGGACACGACCATCGTTTACTTCGAGGGCGGCTACTGCACTCCGGACGACCTCTCTGGGAGCAGC
>JALVDI010000157.1 GCA_027009115.1 Polyangiaceae bacterium
GCACGCGACGCTCGACGGCGCTGCGCCGCTCGGCCGTGAAGACGGTCCGCTGGCCGGCGTTGTTGAAGTAGAGCTGCTGACCCCACCCCTGGAGGCTCTGGTCGCCGGGACGGTTCTCGATGACGGTGATGCTGGTGCCTTGGCGGGTCACGAGCAGAACCAGCACTGCCGGGTTGCCCACGGAGCTCTGGTAGTTGAAGAGGACGGGGTTGAACTCGGCTCGCCCCTCGCGCTGAATCGGCACGTAGACGTGCTGCGCGCTCACGAGGTAGTGCGTGTCGCGAGGAGCAGTAAAGTCGGCGTCGCCCAGCGCGCTGTTCGGATCGCTGAGATAGGCCCGCATGTTGGCCAGGACCTCGCGGAGTGGAACCGCGTGCAGGCGTCCTCCTCGGCGGTGGTTGCCCACGCGGACGTAGATCTTGTCGGCGCGGACGTCGGCCGTGCGGTCGGTGAAATTGGGGTAGCGGAGGACGGGAAGCAGATGCGTGCGGACGCCCCCGGTCGGAAGGTTCTCGCGCACCTGCAAGGTCAGATCGCTGATGTTCGGCCCCACGGAGCTGCCCTGGAAGCGGCCCGTGTCTTCCCACATCACGTTGACGACGTGGAGCCCTCGCGCCTGGACCCGCCGCTGAATGAGTGGGTCCGTCGGCATCGAGACGACCCGCCGGATCGTCTCGGCGAAGCTCGGTGGGTCGACCACGCCCCAGCTTTGGGCGCTCGCCGTGTCGAGGGCGATGCCGCACAGGATGGCGGCCACGAGCAGCCAGCGCGCGCCGGAGCGACGGCGGGCGGTGTGCACGAGCAGGCGCGAATCGGGTGGGGTTGGAGCCTTCGAGCTCCTCGGAATCACGGGATGGATAGTCTGCTGCATGTCGTCTCCGCTCCTCTGGTTGGGCCGGCCCCTGCGGGCGTTCGGCGGCGGTTCATCCCTTGGACGGGCGAGCTCCGGTTTGGGTCTCGATCAGGACGAACGATGAGCGTGGAAGCCTCCAGCAGAGGGGCGGTCCGCGCGCCAAGGCCGACGGGGGCGATGGTCGCATGCTCCTCAGACCGGTAGGATGCAGACATGTTCCGCCTCGGACGGACCGTCGCCCTCCTCGCGTTGCCGCTCGCCTGTACCTCGTCGGCGGCGCGCCTGAGGGTGGACCTGCGGACCGACATGCGGCCCGGCATCGATTTCGTCGGCATACGAACCGAGTACGCCGAGTCCGAGGATGCGCCGCGCCCGACGCGGCAGACGGAGGTGCTGGCCGACCGCGACCTCGATTACGTGGAGGGCGTGCGGATTGCGGCTTTCGACGAGGTCACGCCGGGCCGTCGCATGGTGCGCGTGACGCTCTTGGACGGGTCAGGCGCGGTGGTGGCGACGCGGGTGAAGCTCGTCGATCTCACCGGCGCCCTCGGCCTCACGGTGGTGATCACACGCACCTGCGCCGGCATCACGTGCCCGGGACCGGCGGACCCGCCGGGCTACACAAGCTGCAGCGGCGGTCGATGTGAAGACCCGGGCTGTGGCCTTGACGGGACGAGGTGCGAGCCCCTGTGCACCGCGGACGCGGACTGCCCCTCCAGCACCGCGTGCGCCCGCGGTCGCTGCGCCGAGGGTGTGTGCCTCAGCGTTCCTGAGGACGGGCGGTGCGACGAGGCCGAGCGCTGCGATGTCGTGCTCGGATGCGTCGCGGCCGACCCTGATGCAGGTCCCAGGGATGCGGCGGTCGAGGACACCGGGCCTCGGGACGCCGGCGGTTGTGCTCCGGTTGAGGACTGCGGCAACGGCAGGGACGACGACTGCGACGGCCTGACGGGCTGCGCCGATCCGGACTGCGACGGAGCCTCCTGCGACGATGGCCAGTGGTGCAACGGGGCCGATTCGTGTGGCGGTGGGAGCTGCTCGGTACACGCGGGCTCGCCTTGCCCGGTTCTTTGCGACGAGGCGACGGATAGCTGCGTCGAATGCCGCACCGACGCGGACTGCGGCGAATCCACCGCGAGCTCCTGGAGCTCGTGTGACTTCGCCGACGTGTGCGACACCGACGCGACCCAAGAGCGTGTCGTCGTGACGCCACGTTGCTCCGATGGTGCTTGTACCGGAGACAGCGTTACCGAGACGCGCTTGTGCAGCCGCAGCACCGATGGAGTCTCCTGTGGCACCACGGGCTATGGTTCTTGGAGCCGTTGCGGTGGCTTCACGAGCACCTGTGACACGACCGGCACCCAGTCTCGGTCCGTTACGGTCAATAGCTGCAGTGGTGGGACGTGCCGAAGCAGCACGTCGACCGAGACACGGTCGTGCACTCGCAGCACGGATGGGACGTCGTGCGGCTCGACGACGTACGGCTCCTGGGGCGTGTGCGGCGGCTTTACGAGCACCTGCGACACGACCGGCACTCAGTCGCGCAGCGTGACGACGTTCATCTGCGGCGGCGGTGTGTGTGGGAGCAGCACGTCGACCGAGACACGGTCGTGCACCCGCAGCACCGACGGGAATGCGTGCACGCTGCTCCCCGGCTGCCCCGCCGTGTGCAGCGGCGGTAGCTGCGTGCCCGACGGCTGCGTCGCGGGTTGCCCCTGTTGACGGGGCCTGCTCCCCGCGGCGGGGAGCGGTCGTCGCCACGATGTCCCCGTGGCATTATGCGGCCCGATGCGTCGGACTTTGCTCTTCATGTTCGCTGGGGTTTCGTGCGTGGCGCCTGCCGGCGGGTCAGGCCGTCAGGATAGCGCGCTCATCTACGGCGAAGTCGATCTCGTCGACGTCGGCGACCATCCCGACCCCTTCCTTCGACAGCTCGCCCGGGAGTCCGTGGGAGGTATCGTGGACCGGCGGCTTCTCAGCGGCGTGGTTCCCCGGACGATCTCCGTGGGCGAGGCCATCGAGGCGGAGTTCGGTCTGCCCTACTGCGAGGGCGAGCCCTTCCGTGACGAGCCGCTCTTCGTCGAATGCTCTGGTGCGCTCATCGATGACGACCTCTTTTTGACGGCATCCCACTGCATCCCGACACAGACCTTCTGCGACCAATCGGCCATCGTCTTCGACTGGCTGCGGACACCCGAAGGAAGCCTCGAGAGCATCGGCCCCGAAGACATCTACGAGTGCACGGAGATCGTCCAGGCAAGCTATCTGCGCGACGTCGTCATCGTTCGTCTCGACCGTCCCGTGAGCCCGCCTCATCGTCCTCTCTTGGTGCGGCACGGCAGCGCGCCGATAGAGGACGGAGATCCCCTGACGGTCATCGGTCACCCGCTGGGGATGCCGATGAGGATCGATGATGCGGCCGAGGCGCGAGGCGCGTATGTCGAAGGGACCGAGTCGTTCCAGCTGCGGGCCGACGTCCTACCGGCTCACTCGGGCTCTCCGGTCCTCGACGAGGATGGGGAGGTCGTCGGAGTGCTCAGCCGTGGTCCTGTCCCCTTCGTTGCGCGTTCGTGTGTGGAGCTGGCGACGGAAGCCGACGCCGCCGGGGAAGAGGTCGCCGGTTATGTGTACCGAGTGATGCACGACCTCTGCAAAAAAGGCCCCGGCTCCCCGCGCCTCTGCGCCGACCCGAACGTCTGGTGCGAAGACTGCGGCGGCGGTTGCAGCGCGACAGGCGCCACTTCGGGCAGCGCGGCGATGCTGATCGGGCTGCTGCTCTTGCTCCACCGCCGAAGGGCGAGCCGCTAGACCCCAACCCCGCGCCTGAAAAAGCGAGACTGGTGGTCGTCGTCTCCGAAGCCGTGCGCGATCAGGCGCCGAGGCTGCTCCGAGCCTGCTCGACATAGCCCTGCACACGGTCGAGGGGCTCGCGGAGCGCGCTCGCGAGGGCGTCGATGCGAACCATCTCGGCGTCGGCGCGCTTCACGAGCCGCGCAAGCTCTGCCTCGGTCTCTTCGTTGTACCGTTCGAGCTGGGCTCGCAGCTCCGCGAGCTGACCTTCGATACCGTCGCACTCGGCCGCCTGGCGCCGCAGCGCCTGTTCGACCGTCGCCAGCTCCCACAGCAGCGCGTCGGCCGCCCCCTCGTCGCTCGGAGCGCCCTGGCCGCGTCGGAGCCGCCGAACCAAGCCTTCGCGTTTGCTGCGGAGTCGTTCCCTCCGATGCGCGAGCTCCTCGAGGTCGCCGCGCGCCTGCGAGTGCTTTCGACCGAGCTGGTCAATGGCCCGACCAAGGGTCGCGCGGAAGTCGCGCGCCCGCATGTTTCGTTGCTCGATCGCCTGCTGCAACGCCTCCGCTTCGGTGACGGCGCTCTCGAGGTTGCCGAGCGTGAGGGTGCAGAAGCGCAGCGCATCGTCGACGTCTTGCGGCACCCCATGGCTGTCGGCCCGAAGGTCTTCGAGGGCCGCCGCGAGCGCCTCGTAGCGAGCCCTCCAGCGCTGAGCTCCGGCCAGGCCCAGCTCGTCTTGGGGCGGTGAACCCTTCTCGGCTCCCGCCGGGGGGCTCGGGATGCGCGAGCCTGCGGGCGACGGTGAAGGCGCGGACGCCATCCCCTTCGACGCCGGC
>JALVDI010000158.1 GCA_027009115.1 Polyangiaceae bacterium
AGGGGGCAGAGGGCGTGCGCAGGCCGCACAGCGGCGACGAGGGGTCGTGAGACGGGCTCTAGGCGCCGACGAAGGCTCCACCGCACACACGCAGGAGCGCGCCGGTGACGCCCTGAGCGCCGGGGGTCGCCAGGAACGTCACGAGCTGAGCGACGTCCTCGGGACGTCCCCCCTGCCCCAGTGCGCTGAGGCGGCGCGCAACCTCCCGGATCGCCACGGGCATGGCACCGGTGAGCCGCGTCTCGATGAACCCAGGCGCGACCGCGTTGACGGTGATCCCGCGGTCGGCGAGCAGCGGCGCCAAGGCCTGGACGTAGCCAATGACCCCCGCCTTCGATGCCGCGTAGTTGGTCTGGCCGAAGTTGCCGGCGATCCCTGCCACGGACGACAGACAGACGACGCGGCCCCCGTCGCGCAAGAGCTCGCGTTCAAGGACCCGCTCGGTCAAACGCACGACGGCGGCGAGGTTCACTGCAAGGACGAGCTCCCACTGGGCAGGGCTCATCCGCGCGAGGGTCTTGTCACGTGTCACACCGGCGTTGTGGACGATCACGTCGGCGCCGCCGAGGACCGCCAAGGCGTCGGCGACGCGATCCGGCGCGTCGGACTCGGCGAGATCCTGGAGCATCACGACGCCGTCGTGCGCCCGCGCAACCTCCGCACACAGCGCCTCGTCCTCCGGACGATCGAGGCACACGACCTTCGCGCCCTCCGTCGCGAGCTGCTCGACGGTGGCGGCGCCGATACCCCGCGCGGCGCCCGTCACCAGGGCCACTCGCCCCTCCAGCGGGCGCGCGGCGCGATCGTCGGCGGCCGCCCGAGCTTTGGTCGTGATCGGCACGGACTGAGCGGTCACGAACGCCGAGCGCGCACCGAGGAAGAAGCGAAGCGCGGCCGGCAACCGCGGCTCGGCTCCTTCTTCGACGACGAGGAGCTGCGCTGTGCTACCTCGCCGGCCGATCTCTTTGGCCAGACTTCGGACAAAACCCTCCAGCGCCCTTTTGGCCGCGCCCGCCGCAGGGCTCGCTGCCGAGGTCGCCGGACGCCCGAGGAGTACGACGCGGCCACAGGGACGAAGCCTCCCCAGGTTCGGATGAAAAAAGTCGTAGAGCCAGCGTAGGGCCGCCGGGTCCTCGAGCCCCGTGCCGTCGAAGACGAGCCCATCGACGTGCTCCCCCTCGGCGAGTGCCTCCAGCGGATCGAGCCTACGCGCCCAGGCTTCGGCGGGCCCTTCGAAGACTTGGGCGCGGCGATTGGCAACGACGTCGGCGCCCGCGGCAAAGAGGCTCCGAGCCAACACCGCCCCCACCTCACCCCGCAGGGCGCCGCCGACGAGGATCCGACGGCCTTCGAGAGGACGCTCCCCGTAGGGCTCGCGCGTACGCTCCAGCACCTGGGGCAAAGGGAGCGGAAGCCCGAGGCGCCGTACGAGCGCTCGCGCGGCGGGGCGGCGGCTCAGTTCGAGCAGGAGGTCTCTCATGAGTCGTAGGTCCCTTCGAGGTACGCAAGCCCGCCGGGTGCCGGCCCCACCCAGACGCGCGACCCGTCGACGAAGAGGCCGACGTCGGCAGGAAGCTCCAGCGGTCGCGTGAAGCGCGCATCGAGGACGCGCAGCCCGCCGCCTTGCCGACGCAGGCCTTCCCATACGCGCCCGAAGGTGGCGAAACCATGAAGGATGACGTCGCGGAAACCAACCATCCGAGCATAAGGCCGCAGCCAATGGATCGGGTTGAAATCGCCGGTCAGCATGGCGAAGTCGAGACCTGCACGCCGCCGCAGCTCCCAGCGCTCGAGCTCTGTCGCGGCGCCGGAGACCCGGGCAGCCTCCTTGCGCCTGCCCTTGTCCTGGTTGGGGCGTCGACGCAGCGGCACCACCGCGAAGAGAGCGGCCTCCACGGCGTCCGGTTCCGCGTGCGTGCCGATGCGGGCAACCAGGCGCAAGACAGCGCGCCGGCCGTCGTCGTCGATGCCGTCCAGACGCGTCGCGACGAGCAGGGGCTCGCCGAGCCGGAGGGCCCCGCGCGCCTCGAGGCGACAGCCTCCGTTGAGGACCTTGTGCAGCGGGTAGGGCAGCCCCTCGAGCACGCGCGCTTGAAGAGGAAAGACCCACTGAGGAAAGAGGTGCGGCGGAACGGTCCCAGGGTACGCCGACGGGTCGACACCGAGGTGCCGGAGGTAATCGGCCACGAGCTCCGGATCACGCGGCGGGACTGTCGCCCGCAGCCAGGGACCTGGCGCCTCCACCTCGGTTGCGCCGGGACCGCGCCGCCCCCGCACCGCCGACAACGACCCGCGCACCATCGCGGCGAGGACCGGTCCTTGACGCAACACATGCCGCAGGCGAACGCTCATCGGATCTCCTCGACCACCGGTGGCCTGCGGTGGCCGACGCACAGTAGACCACAGTCCGCCCGCGCCGTCTGCGTGATCAGTCCATCAGCGGCGCGAACAGGACCTCGACGTCGTCCTCGCTCAACCGCTCGTCCGGGACCTCGCCGGCGAGAATCGCGTCGGCCAGGCGGCGCTTTCGCCGCTGAAGCTGGAGCATTCGCTCCTCCACGCTTCCAGCGACAAAGAGATCGTAGACGAACACCGGTCGGCGCTGCCCAATACGGTAAGCGCGATCGGTCGCCTGCTCCTGAGCTTGCGGGTTCCACCACGGGTCGTAGTGGATCACCGTGTCGGCGCTCACGAGGTTCAGGCCGACGCCACCGGCCTTGAGGCTGATCAGGAAGACGTCGGCTTCACCTGCTTCGAAGCGATCACAGAGCTGCTGCCGGTTCTTCGTGGCGCCGGTGAGCATGAGGTGCCTGTGTTTCTTCTCGCTCAGGCCCGCCGAGATGAGCCGCAACATGCTCGTGAACTGCGAGAACACGAGGATCCGGTGACCGCCCGCGAGCTGCTGGTCGACCAATTCCAGAAGCGCCTCGTATTTGGCCGAGCGTTTCACGAACCGCGCCGCGTCCATGCGCACCAGACGCGGGTCGCAGCAGAGCTGACGGAGCTTCATCAGCGCATCGAGGATCGGCAGCGTCGAGGCCGCCAAACCCTTCTTCCGAATCGTCGTCCGCACCTTCGCGTGCGCCGCGAGGCGAATGCTCTCGTAGAGCTCGCGCTGCTTGCCGGTGAGCTCGACCGGGCGCAGCAGCCGCGTCTTCGGAGGGAGGTCCTTGGCGACGGCGTCCTTCGTGCGCCGCAGGATGAACGGCGAGACGAGCTCCCGCAGCGCCAACAAGCGCTCTTCGTCGCCATACTTCTCGATCGGCGTCTGATAACACGACCGGAACCGCATTTCGCTCCCGAGGAGATCGGGTTCGAGGAAACTGAAGAGCGACCACAGCTCGCCCAGGTGGTTCTCGACGGGCGTCCCCGTCAAACAAAGGCGGTGCCGTGACTCAAGGGCCTTGGCCGCCTGGTGCACGCGGCTGCGCCGGTTCTTGATGGTGTGCGCCTCGTCGAGGACGACGAAGTGCCATGGCTGCTGCGACAGCTCTTCGTCGCGCACGAGGATCGGGTAGCTCGTCACCACGATGTCGGCGTCGGGGACTGCGGGGAGATTCGTGCGGCGGTGGGGACCGTGGTAGGGCACGACCTGAAGGTGCGGCGCGAACTTCGCGATCTCGCGGGCCCAGTTCCCCATGAGGCTGGTGGGCGCGACGACGAGGCTGGGTCGGTCGTCCATGCGACCCTCCGCCTTCTCCGTCGCGAGATGGGCGATCGTCTGGAGCGTCTTGCCGAGCCCCATGTCGTCGGCGAGGATGCCGCCGGCGCCATGCTCCCGAAGCCGCTGAAGCCACCCGAGCCCTTCGCGTTGGTAAGGCCGGAGGGTGGCGCGCAGCCCCTGCGGCTCGGCGGCGGCGGTGGGCTCCGTCGGCAGCGAAGGACGCTCCCGAATGTTCGCGGGGGCCTCGAGGCTGAACGACTGGTCCGCGAAAGCCGCGTCCAGGCTCTCGAGGGCGCCGGCCCGCTGCACCGGAAAACGCACGACGTCGCCCTTCCCTTCGTACAACTCGATGAGTACGCGCAGGAGCGTGCGCAGTCGCTCGCGTTCGATGGCGACGTGGTGTGTCTCGGAGACCGGCAGTGCGTGGACCCGCCCCACGCCCCGCCCTAGACCCGCCAGGGTCTGAGCGCCGGTCTCGAGAAGATCGAGGAGCATGGGCATCAGCGACACCCGATGACCGGCTACCTCGATGCCAAGCTCGAGCGCGAACCAGTCCGGCCGCTCCTCGTCGGGTTCGACCCGGGCATAGTAGGAAGGCTCACCTTCGACGACCTGGAAGGGATAACGCTCGTCGAGCTCAACCTTCCAACCGAGCTTCCGTAGCTGCGGGACGGCGTAGGTCGTGAAGGCACAGCAGTCATGGACGTCGCCGTCGAGCCGCACGAGGTAGTCCGCGTCGACATCCGGGGGAATGCCGACGGTCTGGGCGAGCTCGACCTCGACAGCACCGAAGCTCTCGAGCACGCGCCGAGCCTCGAACTCGTCCCGAAAGTTCCGGCGCACGACCTGCACCCCGTCGCGGGTGGCCGCATAGAAGCGGTCCTGCGGGTCGCTGGCTCGAACGCGCTGCCGAAGCTCCGGGTACTCGAAGGAGAGCTGGAGGAGCGGAGCCTCGACCTCGGCGTAGTCGTCCCCGAAGCCCCGGTCGACGAGGACCTGCTCGCCGAAGAGACGGATGCACGGGACGACCCGGGGCGCGGGAACCTCCCCGGTCTGGGGGGTAGTGCGTGGGGAGGGATCAGGCGTGCTTCGTGCGCTCTGAAGGGCTGCCACCGCAGGTTTAGATCACAGCCCCGATCCCCTGTCCAGGGTGAGCTCGCGCGAGCCGCGATCGCGACCCCGAGCGCAGGGCGAATCACTGCGAAAGCGCCGCAACCCTCGTAAAGATCTTCACGAGCCAGACAACGATGGAGCAGAGCGAGAGCATGATCGCGACGCGCTCGGCTCGGAAGCGTTCGAGAGTGTCGAGGACACTCCACCCGCGCCGCAGCCCCATGGCGGCAACGGGGATCGTCACCAGCGACACGAGAAAGAGCGGCACCCCAAAAGGGTTGGCGCGCGCGGCGCCGACGACCTGGAGGCGGATCATGTGCGCAAAGGAGGTGGTCAGGCCGCACCCGGGGCAAGGGTAGCCGGTGACCGTCAGAAACCCGCAAGGGGGCAGCCCGAGCTGCGTGTGGGTGCCGTGACCGGCGGGATCGGGAGTGAGACTCGCGGCGGTGATCAGGACCGCGAGCGGCGTCGCCATGAGCACGAACCACACGAGCCGCGAGAGCGCGACGGAACCCGGATGCTCCATGGCCGTGAGATCGACGCGCCCCATTGCGAAGGGCAGCTTGACCAGCGCTGGAGCGGGCGTCAACGAGGTTCGCGCCACGAAGACGAGCGGCGCGCCCTTTCCGGACCCGTCACGACGCAGGGCTCCGCACAATCGAGAGGTTCGACTTCCGTAGCGACGGCTCGACCGACGGGGTTGTCACCGCCGGCGCGAGCGTGTGCGTAGTGCGTGTGGAGACACTTGAGCCCTCCGGTGGTCGGGTCGATCCCGGCGACCCCGCCCGACGGACGGCGGGCCGCGGTCGCGGCAGGAAACGCCGCGTCTCGTTCGGCCGCGTAGGAAGCGTGAGCGCGGCGCATGGCCTCGGCCAGAGCCTCGTCGTCACGCACCCGCCTCTCCCAAACCCGCACCTGCCCGGCAGCCTCGAGCCTCGCGATGCGGCGATGAGCCAGGGGGCAGGTGAGCCAGTAGCGGGTCGGGAACGGGGTCCCGTCGTCCAGCACCGGGGGCACGGCGACGACCACGGGCAGCCCAAGGCGACAGCGGCTCACGACCCGTGAGCGGGCTCGGGCCGGCCGTCGGAGTTGGGCCTCGATCACGTCTTCGTCGGACACCGAGGGACTATGCGGCCGGTGCGCCGGCACCGCCAACGGACCCAACGAACCCAACGGACCCAACGGACCCAACGGACCCAACGGCGCCAGCGAACCAACGGACCCAACGGCGCCAGCGAACCAACGGCGCCAGCGAACCAACGGACCCAACGAACCCCACGGCGCCAGCGAACCCACGAGCCCCTCGAGGACGGGCCGCTTGCCCCTGGCCCCTTGGGCGCGGATCATGAGTCGCCCATGGGCCTTCCGAACCAAGGGGCCGCGGCGATGCCCGGCCAGGTGATCGCTGGCCGCTTTCGCATCGACGCCGAGCTGGGCGAAGGAGGGATGGCGCAGGTCTACCGCGTCAGCGACCTGGCCACCGGCCGCACCTTCGCGCTCAAGTTGCTCAAGCCCGATATCGCCAGCGATGCCGAGGCGGTCGCGCGACTGCGCCGAGAGGGCGAAGTGCTGGCCGCGCTGAAGAGCCCCGCGGTCGTCGGCATCGAGACCTTCGGCAAGCTCGACGACGGTCGCCTCTTCCTCGTGATGGATTACCTGCGGGGAGAGACGCTCGGGCAGCGCATGCGCCGGGAGGGGCGCATCGCTCCGACCGATCTGGCGCCCATCGTCACCGGGGCGGCGGCCGGGCTGCACGCGGCGCACGAGGCGGGCATCGTCCATCGCGATCTCAAGCCCGACAACATCTTCCTCGAGCAGACAGGCCCGGACCAGCCGCTGCAGGTGCGCCTGCTCGATTTCGGGATCAGCAAAGTCTACGGCCAGCAGGAACGGCTGACCCGCACGGGGCAGGTGCTGGGCACCCCGAGGTACATGGCCCCCGAGCAGCTCTCGGCGGACCGTGATCTCGACGCACGCGTCGACATCTACGCCTTCGGGGTCATCCTTTACGAGGCGCTGGCGGGCTCCCCACCCTTCGTGGCGACGACCCCGAGCGATTTGATCGTCGCGATCCTCCACGGAAAGGTGACGCCGCTGCGCACTCTCTGCCCGCAGCTCACACCGGCCATCGAAGAAGTCGTCGCGCAGGCGATGGCACGCGCCCGCGAGGCGCGCTTCTCCACGGCGTTGGAGCTGGCCGAAGCATTCCTGGCCGCCGTCGGGACGGGACCACGGCAGCCGCAGCGACCGAGGGAACCCCAACCGAGGGGAAAGCGGACGAGCGTCATGGGGGGCGCCGCGGACGCCCCGCAGCCGCACGCCCCTCGGGCTCGTCCGTCGCAGCCGCTGAAGATCGGCACGTTCAGCGCCGGTGAGCCGCTGGCCCCACCAGACGCGGAGCCCCCCCTCGCGCCTGGCGGGCCCGTGGACGAGCTGCAGACCGCCGCGGCGCGACCGGCGGCTCGGCGGCCACTCCCGGCGGATCTTCCTGGGGGCGTTGCCGATGAGGCGCCGGAGGAGCGCGCCCTTCCCGCGGAACCCAGCGCTGCCCTGGGCAGTCTGCCCACCCGGCGTCGCACCTGGCTGTGGATCCTCGTCGCCCTCTTCGCCGGCGCGGCCACGGCGGCGACAGCGCTGCACCTATGGGAACACAGCAGCCAACGCAACGCACGCGACGTGGGGGCCGGACCATCGCCGGCGACCGCGGCCGAGCCGGCGGAACCCGCGGCCGAGCCATCGCCGGCGACCCAGCGCCCCGAGGCCCCTGCGCCCGTGCTGGAAAGCGGTGTCGACCCCGCGCCGCCCGCCGGTTCTTCACAGGCGAGCCCGGAAAGGGACCACGGAGACGAACCCGCACGGCCGGCCGCCCGACCCGCGAGGCGGCACTCTCGACGCGGAGCGGGAAGAACTGGGAGGACCACGCACGCGGCTGCGCCGGAGGCCGCGGCCGAAGCCGCAGCCCAAACCGCCGGAGACGTCCCCGCTCCGTACGTCGCCGAGACCTCCGAGACCGCCCAGGCATCCGGGGACCTCGGCGCGCGGGCCGGATCCGCCGCCATCCTGGCCGAGGCGCGGGCCGCCCTCCGCGCCGGTGACGCCCCGCGGTGCCTCGCGATTCTGCGAGCACGTCCCCCTTCGAGCCCCGCGGCCCTGCGCCTGGAGGGCGACTGCTACCTCCGGACCGGCGACCGCGAGGAGGCGGTGAAAGCCTACGAGCGGCTCTGCGCCCGCGACCCGGCGGCTGCCGCGAGGGTTCGCGAGCTCGTGAGGAGCCTCGGCGGCGTCTGCCCCTGAGACTCGCCTGCGCAACCCTCGCCCGCGGACAGGTTCGCACGAGCCCGCGGGCTGGCTCCCCGGCCCCTACGACGAGCGCGCCCTGCCGGGTGCTGCACTTCGCGGGGCGGCTCCCGGTGAGGACGCCCCGCGGGGTGCACTGCGCCGGCTAGCTCCCGGCCCGGGGTGGTGTACTTCGCGGGTGCGCTCCGCGGGGTGGTGCACTTCGCGGACTGCTGCACTTCGCGGACTGCTGCACTTCGCGGGCTGCTGCACTTCGCGGGCTGCTGGACTTCGCGGGTGCACTTTGTGGGGTGGCTCCTGCGTGAACCCAACGTGACAACGCGCTCGGACACTCGGCAGCGTCGCATCCTCGCCCGCGTCGCATCCTCGCCCGCGTCGCACCCTCGGCAGCGCCGCACCGACCGCCGCGCAGAACAGGCGACCACTCGCCCTCCACGAGGATTCAGTCGCGCCGACGCCGCCCACGCCCTCGGCAGCGCCGCACCGGCCGCCTCGACCGCCGCGCAGAACAGGCGACCACTCGCCCTCCACGAGGATTCAGTCGCGCCGACGCCGCCCGCGTCGCACCTTCGGCAGCGTCGCACCGGCCGCCTCGACCGCCGCGCAGAACAGGCGACCACTCGCCCTCCACGAGGATTCAGTCGCGCCGACGCCGCCCGCGCCTCGGGGGCTCCGCAGGGCGGCGGCCCAAGAGAAACGGCGACAGGACTTCGGAACCGTCGAGCAGCCCGTCCGGGCCGTGCAGTTCGAAGTGAAGGTGGGGCGCCGACGAAACCATCCCCGTGCGACCGACCGTGCCGATGCGGTCACCCCTCCGCACCTCCTGACCGTGACGCACTTCCACGTCCTCGAGATGCATATAACAGGAGCGCAGCCACGCCGGCGCCTCCTCGGTCGAGCTCTGCGGGCGATGCAAAACACACACGTAGCGACCGCCGCGCCCAAGCTGCTGGCGAGGCACCGCCGCGATCTCCTCGGGGCTCAAGTTGCGGTTGGTACGAGCACCCGGAAGGTCCACCCCGGCGAAATTCACGCGACCGTCGGCCACGGCATACACCGGCTCACCCAAGACGCTCTCGACATCGATCCCGCGGTGCCTCCGCTCACCACCGTCGCGCTCGGCACCGATCCAACTGCTGACGACCCGGGGAGTGCCGTCGAGAGGCGGTACGAGCTTCAGGCCCAAACGCCGCACCGCTGCTGGACGCTGCACGGCTCCGTAGTACTGCAGCAGCCGCCGACGATCGGTGAGGATGCGATCCTCGGCGCGGTCGCTGATCACGCGGTCCCCCCACACGAAGTGACTGACCGGATGGCGATGCGGAGCCTGCTCGAAAGCACGAGCCAAGCTGGGTTCTTGCTCCTGCCATACGCGCATGATCGCCGCAGCAAAGTAGATGTTCTCCTCCGCGCGGCGGAGCCGGTGCTCCGAGAACGGGAAACGATCGACGCTCAGAACCCGTGGCTGCCAGCTCCCCGACTCGAAGACGAAGTAGCGGTACTGCCCGCGACGCAAGTGGTCGCCGTACATCCGCCGGGGGATCGCCGTCAAACCAAGGCCCCCCAGCGTCTCGGCGTCCGGTCGGCACCGCCCCATGCGGTACGCAAGAGCCCCAAGAAGAAACGGGTCGACGTCGAATTCCCGGCCGCTCCGGATCATGTATTGGGCATAGCGGCGAGGTCGGGTGGGCGGCATCCAGCCGCAGATCTGCCGGAGCGCGCGGGCGAAGCGGTCCGGGTCGACCTGCGCGGGCGAGGGCGGCTCCGGTGGCCAGTCCTCGGGCACCACGAGCGCCGTCGCACGCCGGTTGCTCCGCAGGTCGGGCCGCCTCCGCCGCCGCCAGGGCGCCCTCTGAGCCCAGGCGTCCGCCAGCACGAAGGTCGCCACGAGGAAACCCAGGAACGCGAGGCCGCGGCGCACACGGGGAACGTATCGACTCGCACCGCCGCGTCAAGAATCCTCGCTCCTCGTCCCTGGCGGGCGACGACCCACGCCGCGGCGCTCGCTGCGCCCGATCCGACCCCATCGCCGGACGACCCCACCGAGGACCCCGGCGAGCCCCCAGACGACTGCGCTTGGATCCGCCGGAGCGGGAGCGGCCGCAGCAACGCAGGCGCACCCAAGAGTCGGCGGTGGCAGCTCGACCTCTGCCTCGCCCCCGACTCCCGCGTCGTTCGGTGCACCGGCGTCGGGCAAGAGCGGCCGGCAGCGCCCGGCGAGGCAGAGGCCTCCGATGGGACAGAGCGCATACTCGTCGACCCGATCGTCGCAGTCGTCGTCCACGCCGTTGCAGCGTTCGTCGGCGCGCACCCGGCCTCCCTCGCAGACGCCCCAGCGTCCCTCGACGCATCGCTGACGAGCGAGGCCGCAGTAGCCTGCCCCCTCGCCGCAGGAGCGCACGGCACCGGCGGGGCACTCGCAGCCGACATCCGCGGCTCCATCGCAGTCCGCGTCGATTCCATCGCAGCGCTCGTGCGCGCCGGGAAAGACGCTCGGATCCTCGTCGTCGCAGTCAGGAGCCGGGGCGCACACCGTGACCCCGTCGCCGTCGCGATCGAAGCCCTCGTCCACCCCTCCGTCACAGTCGTCGTCGACGCCGTTGCAACGCTCATCGCCGATCGTGGTCGCCAGCGCCGTCAGGACCGCGCCCAGCTCATCGGCGGCGTGAGCGTCGTGGTAACAGGGGTCGGCCCCGTGCACGTCCGCGCCGTCCGGATCGCAACCGGGTCGAGGGGCGCCGCCGGCGACCGCCACACGGTTCAGCGTGAGGGCGTCGACGCCGGCGCCGAAACCCACGACATGCACGATGACCCCCAAGCTCCGCAGACGCGCTGCGGCGCCGATGGGCGTAAAGCGCGTGGCGGCATCGTAGGGCGCACACCACTGCCACCCATCGGTGATGAGCACGACATGCTGTGGTCCCTCGCCCGCGCTGAGCCAGGGCTCATCGGCCAGGGCATCCAAAGCCTCCGCCAAGGGAGTGTACGCCCCGACGGTCGGCGGTGGCTCCGCCGCAGCGACCAGAGCGTCGGCCGAATGCGGCCCGAGAGCCAGCAACGTCGCGCCCGGGTCGCAGCCCAGGTCCGCAGGGAAGACCCGCAGACCCACATTCCCCCTCCCTTCGAGCACATCCGCCGCCTGCCGAAGGGCTCCGAGGGCAGCCGCCCATTTGGACTCGGCGCCAGGGACACCTTCGTTCATGCTCGCCGAGCGGTCGAGCACGAAGAGCACGGCGGGCTGCGCGCAGCTCTGAGCATGAGCTCGTGGGGCGAGGGAAGCTGCCAAGAGGAAGAGGAAGAACAGGAGCGAGGGTCGCATAGACCACGCGCACTGCAGCGACCGTTCCGGACAGATCTCACGGTGCGCACGCGTCGAACCGGCGGCGCCCGCCGCTCGAGACCGTGGCGGCCGCCACCTCGAGGTGCTCTCAGCCCTTCACGGCGCCGCTCGTACGCAGAGCCTCGAGCGCCTCGTCGGTGAAACCCGCCTCGCGTAGCACATCGGCCGTATGCTCACCTTGCGCGGGCGCCTCGCCCTGGGCGGCAAGGGCCACAGGCGTACGCGTGCGCACGAAGCCCGCACCTCGGGCGAAGACCCCACGGGCCCGGTGCTGCGCGTCAGCGAGGGTCTCCTCCGGCGAGAGGACCGGCTCGAGGCAGCAATCGGTCGCGTCGGCGAAGGCGATCCACTCCGCTCGTGTCTTCCTTCGAAAGATCGCGGCGACCTTCGCCTTGAATCCCTCGGGGCCCTCCTGGTGCGGTCCGGGAGCAAGGGCCCGCAAATCGGGCTCCAGACCGACCCCCTGACAAAACGCGGTCCAGAACTTGGGTTCGAGCGCCGCGAGGGCCATGAACCCCCCGTCGCGCGTCTCATAGGTCTGGTAGGCGGCGATCCCACCGGTGAGTACGTCCCGCCCGCGGTCGGCGTGCATTCCTCCTACGAAGGAGCCGAAACCGAACGGCGCGAGCGAGAGCGCCGCCTCGCACATCGACACATCGACGAGCCGCCCCTCGCCCGTACGTCTCCGTTCGTGCAGGGCCGCGAGGATGCCGATGACCGCGTAGAGCGCGCCACCGATGTCGGCGGCCTGGACCCCTGGCACCTGGGGTGGGCCATCCGCAGGCCCGGTCAGTCCGAGGACGCCCGCCCGCGCCAGGTAGTTGAGATCGTGACCGGCGCGGTCTTTGAGCGGTCCGGTCTGACCGTAGCCGGTGATGGCGCAGTAAACGAGGCCACGGTGCCGGCGTCGCAGCGTCTCCCAGCCCACCCCCAGACGATCCATGACCCCTGGCCGAAAACTCTCCACGAGCACGTCGTAGCGCTCGATCAAGCGGAGGAAGACGTCGCGTCCCTCGGGACGCTTGAGGTCCAGCGCCACGCTCCGTTTGCCGCGGTTGAGGTCGTGGAACACCGAGTTCATGCCGTCGCCTGCGCTCGGCGGCATCCGGCGCAGGTAGTCGCCGCCGCGCGGATCTTCGAGCTTGTCCACCACTGCGCCGAGGTCACGGAGCGTCCGCGTCGCGAACGGGCCTGGCAGGAGGCGCGAGAGATCGAGCACGCGGATGCCGTCGAGGGGACCGTTCATGGGGGCTCCGTTGAGCGAGGTGAAGGCGCGGGGGTGAGGCAACCCAAACGACGAAAACCCCACGCGGCACCTGGCCGGTGGGGCGTCGCCATGACGAACCGGCACAGCTCAGGCCGAAAGGATCTCCTGAAGCTTCGTCGCGAGCATCGCGTTGCCACCGACCTTCAACTCGCCGCTGAAGAAGAGCTGCATCGCCGACGAAGGATCCTCCTGGATCTTCTCCCAGTTCTCAGCAGAAACCTCGATCTGACACTCCGAGTTGCCTGCGTCACCAGGAGTCACACCAAGGTCGTCTTTGAGGTTGACGGTCCACTCGCCGCCGCCATCGCCGGTGATCTTGAAGAGGAAGATCGCGTCGACCTCCTTCACCTTGTCCGCGTTGTTCTTGATCTGCTCGGCGAGCGTCTGCTCGAAGTAGGTCTTGGCGTCCGCCATGCGTGCTCCTGTCGTTGACTGAATGACGATTCAGTGCGGGTGACTACAGCCCCGCGGGGGCGCTGTCAACCCAGCGGCGGGACGCTACCGCAAAACGGCGCCCAAGGTCGATGGATCGGGCGGCGCGGCGGAACACTCTCTGTGTGAGAAGCCGCACGAAGTCCATCCCGCCGCTCCCCCGGCAATCCGGCCCGATATCGGCCGTGATCAAGCGGTCGCGAGGGTGCCCCTGGGTGGTGCGGCGGGCGAGGAAATCTTGACGTTCCTCGAGGCGCGAGCGCCGCGCCGGGACGTGCTCCCGGGCACGAGGCGCACGGCGGGCTGCGATCGCGGATCCGCGAGGCGAAAGGAGAGGACGCAAGGAGAGGACGCCGACCCCTTCCGCTCCGATGGATCACCCACTAGCGTGGTCGTCGTGAACGGAGCGTATCGAAGAAGCCGACTGGTGAACCGACTGAGCTGTGCACTGGTCCTGATGGGTCTGGCCGCGTGCGGCGGCGACGACCGACCGGCCGGTCGTGACGGAGGGAGCGGTGCCGACGCCCCGGGCCCGTGCCGCGAGGGCGAGGTGGTGTGCATGGGCCGCGAGGTCTGGGTCTGCGACGCGGCCGGTGAGTTGCAGCGGCGCGAGATCTGCGGCGTCGAACAGGTCTGCGCGCTCGGGCTCGGCTGCCGAATGTGCCAGCCCGGGCGGCCCTTCTGCGACGGGCAGGAGGTCCGCGTCTGCAACGACGACGGGGAGAGCTCGACCCTACAGATGGAGTGTCCTGCCTCGCAGGTCTGCACCGGCGGCGCCTGCCAGGACGCCTGCGCCGTGGCCGCGTCCGAGCGCAGCAACGTTGGTTGCGAGTACATGGTCGTCGACCTCGACAACGAGTTCGCCAACGGTGGGTTCGGAGGCACGCCGGCAGCGGACGAGCAGTTCGCCATCGTGCTGGCCAACCCAAGCTCGGTCCTCGCACAAGCGCAGGTGTGGCAGAGCAATGGCCGCCCGAACTCGCCGGCGGAGACGATCATCGGCACCTACATGATCCCGCCCAACGACCTGGTACAAATCAACCTGCCGGCGCGCAACGTCGATGGAAGCACCGCGGGCAGCGACGAAGGACCCGGCACGCACCTGAGCAACTTCGCGTATCGGGTGACCACGAACTTCCCGGTGGTCGCCTACCAGTTCAACCCGGTCGTGCAGAGCTACTCGAACGATGCCTCGCTGCTCATTCCCGTGCCGGCGCTCGATACCCACTACCGCATCTTGGGCTGGCCCACGGCCAACCCCATCGATCCCCTCTTGCACTCGCCCACGGACGGCATCCCCGACCGCAGCTTCGTAACCATCGTCGGCACTCAGCCCGGCACCACGGTGCGCGTGACCGTCGCACACGATACGAACGCGGGGACGATCCAGGGAGGCGGGACCATCGCCGGAGCATCCGCCGGCGGCGTCATCGAACAGGTGATTGGACGCTACGATGTGCTGAACATCGAGACCGACGGCATCCCGGGCGATCTGACGGGCACGGTGGTGGAGGCGTCGGCGCCCGTGGCCGTCTTCAGCGGCGGCGAGCGCGGCATCGCCCCCATCGACACCGCCGGGGTCTCGGCACCGCCGGGCGGCGTGCCTGACGACTGGTGCTGCACCGAGCACCTCGAAGAGCAGGTCTTCCCGACAACCGCGTGGGGCAAGAA
>JALVDI010000159.1 GCA_027009115.1 Polyangiaceae bacterium
CTACGGGAGTCTCCCGCGGGAGGCGAACCCGGACGTTCAGATCCCGGTCATCACCGTGACGACGCCCTACGTCGGCGTGTCGCCGGAAGACGTCGAGTCACTCGTCACCATTCCCATCGAAAACGAACTTGCAGGCGTCAAAGACCTCAAGCGGATGACGAGCACCTCCTTCGAGGGGCTGAGCTTGATCCTCCTCGAACTCGAGCCGGAGGTCGTCATCCAGGACGCGCTGCAGCGCGTCCGCGATCGGGTGTCGCGCGCGCGCCCGGAGTTGCCCGAGGACGTGGATGAGACGGACATCGCCGAGATCAACTTCGGGGAGTTCCCGATCCTCTTGGTCAACCTCGCCGGTCCCATCGACGAGGTCGCGCTCAAGGCTCTCGGGGAGCGCCTCGAGGAGGACCTCGAACGCATTGACGGAGTGCTCGAGGCCAAGCTCAGCGGCGGCCGCGAGCGGGAGATCCACGTCGAGGTCGATCCGAACCGCCTCGCCCACTACCGGCTCTCGCTGGGCGACGTCATCGGCGCCATCGCCGACGAGAACGTCAACGTCCCCGGTGGCGATGTCCGCGCCGGCGACGCGAACGTGCTACTCCGCGTCCCCGGCGAGTTCGAGGAGCCTTCGGAGATCGAAGACGTCGCCATCAAACGCGTGGGCGATCGGCCGGTGTTCGTGCGGGACGTGGCGCGGGTCGTCGACGGCTTTGCCGACCGCGAGACCTACGCGCGGATGAACGGAGCGCCGTCGGTGACCATCGCCGTCTCGAAGCGTTCGGGCGCGAACATCGTTGAGGTCGTCGAAGCCGTCAAAAGGGTTGTCGACGAGCATCGGCGGTCGTGGCCCGAGGGCGTACAGGCGCGATTCACCGGCGACCAATCGCAGATCGTCTTCGACATGGTCAGCGAGCTCGAGAACGGCATCATCACCGGTCTGCTGCTCGTCGTCGGGGTGCTGCTCTTCTTCATGGGTGTGCGCAACAGCTTCTTCGTCGCGCTTGCCATCCCCCTCTCGATGCTCCTGGCGTTCATCGTCATCAGCGCCTTCGGCATGACGCTGAACATGATCGTGCTCTTCAGCCTGATCATGGCCCTGGGCATGTTGGTCGACAACGCCATCGTCATCGTCGAGAACGTCTACCGCCATGTGGAGGAGGGCGAGGACCTGCTCGCGGCCTCGATCCAAGGCACCAAGGAGGTGGCCGGTGCGGTGGCCGCGTCGACCGCCACGACCGTCGCCGCGTTCTTCCCCTTGCTGTTCTGGACCGGCGTCATGGGGCAGTTCATGGGCTACCTGCCCAAGACGATCGTCATCGTCTTGCTTTGCTCACTCCTCGTCGCCGTCGCGATCCTACCCGTGTTCACCTCGCGGCTGATGCGGCCCGCCTCGCGGCAGCGATCCGTCGCGGACGACGAGGCGCTCGGCCCGATCATGCGCGCTTATCGTGCGAGCCTCGCCTGGGCGGTTCGCCACCGCTACGTGACGCTGCTCATCACCGTAGGCATGTTCATCGGTACCTTCATGCTCTACGGCGTCTTCAACGCCGGCGTCGAGTTCTTCCCCGAGACCGAGCCCAACCGCGCCTTCGTCTCCGTCCGGGCGCCCATCGGGACGGACCTCGAGACGACCGACCGCATCGTGCGCCGCGTGGAGCAGATCCTCGCTCGCGAGGAGAACATCGACGTCTTCGTGGCGGAGGTCGGTGTGGCCGGAAGCCAGGACCCGACGGCTGGCGCGCAGACGGCGGCGAACCAGGCGCGGATCACCGTGGACTTCTTGCCCGACGCGAACACCGCCGACGAGGGCGAGCGGGTCCGGGTGGAGCCGCCCTCGCAGACGATCGAACGGTTGCGGGAGCTCGTCGCCGAGATACCCGGCGCCGAGATCCGCGTGGAGAAGGAGAGCATGGGGCCACCCATCGGCAAGAAGATCGACGTGCGGGTGGCCGGCGACGACTTCCATCGGCTCGGCGCGCTCGCGGCCCGTGTGCGACGCGAGATCGCCGAGCAGGTGCCCGGAGCCGTGGACCTGGCAGACGATTACCGCGTGGGCCGGCCCGAGATGCGGCTTCGGGTCGACCGGGGCGCGGCCAAGCGGGTCGGCACCAGCACGCGGGCGGTCGCCAGCACCGTGCGGACTGCGGTGGCGGGCGCTGTGGCGAGCGCGATTCGGGACGGCGAGGACGAGTACGACATCGTGGTGCGTGTCGCGCCCGAGTACCGGGGGGACCTGCAGGCCATCCTCGGGCTGCGCGTCGACGGTCGGGAGGACATCAGCCCCGACACGTTCCCGGTGCCCTTGGCGACCGTGGCCCGCTACGAGCTGGCCGGTGGCTCCGGGGCGATCCGCCACATCGACCAAGACCGCGTCGTGAGCGTCACCGGCGACGTGGCCGAGGGCTTCACGGACAAGGAGGTTCAGGCCAAGGTGTTGGACTACATCGCCCAGGCCGAGCTTCCCGACGGGTACTACCTCTCCCTCGGCGGGGCGAACGATGAGCAGCGCGAGACCGAGGAGTTCATGATGCGGGCGTTCCAGATCGCCCTCGCGCTCATCCTCGCAGTGCTCGTCTTCGAGTTCAACGCGCTGCTCACGCCCTTCATCGTGCTGACCTCCGTGATGCTCTCGCTGGTGGGCGTGCTCGGAGGGTTGATGATCCTCCAGATGCCTTTCGGTTCGATGATGACTGGCCTTGGCGTCATCTCCTTGGCGGGCATCGTCGTCAACAATGCCATCGTTCTGCTCGACTACGTGGAGCAGCTTCTCGCGGAGGGGCGGCCGCTCTTCGATTCGCTGGTCCGTGCGGGGCTCACCCGCTTCCGGCCGGTGATCTTGACGGCGATCACCACGGTCCTGGGGCTCGTGCCGATGGCCATCGGCGTCTCCGTCGACTTCACGAAGGGCAAGCTCATCGTCGGCAGTCAGAGCGCCGCGTGGTGGGGGCCGATGGCCGTGGCGATCATCTTCGGGCTCGCCGTCGCGACGGTGCTGACCCTGGTCGTCGTGCCGACCCTCTACGCGATCACCGTGGACATTCGTGGCGGGTGGCAGCGCCTGTGGTCCAGGCGGCATGCCGCAGGCGATGAGGCGACCGCCGCTGAGTGAGAGGTGCCGCGATCAGCGTGTCTGCTCGGCGACGAGCCCGTAGAGCTCCGGCTGCTCGAGCGGGGGGAGCGCCGCCTCCCGGAGTTGGAGCGTGCGGACCGCCCACACATCCGGGAATACCCGGTAGCGCAGCGCCGTCTGGTCGAGGTAGTCGACGCCGCTCGATCCACCGGTCCCGGTCCGGCGGCCGATCACGCGCTCGACCATCCGGGCGTGCCGTTGCCGGAAGATCAACGAGGCTTGCTCGACGGCCACGATCGAGTCGACGACCTCCCGTGGCCAGGCCAGGAGGGGCAGCTCCCGGTAGCTCTCGATGAAGACGAGGGCGGCGCGCACGCGGCTCGTGCGTGCACGCATGGCCGGGTCCTCGACGTCTTCGGCCAGCAGGAACCGGCGCGCGCTCGCTCGCTCGCTCGCGTAGCGTTCGTCGAGGCGCGTGCGCTCCTCGGGGCGCAGGCCGTCGTGCTCTGCGAAGGTCCGCGCGCGTTCGGTCTCGGCGGCGTGGGCGCGGAGGTAGTCCTCGATGAAGCGGCGCACGGTCGCCGCGTCGTCTGGGTCGCTCGGACGTGAGCCCTGAATCGGCGTGCGATGGAGCCACTCCTCGACGGCCTCGCGGAGGGAGGGGCGATCGCGCAGGCGGCGGGCGACGCGCCGCGACGCGGGCGATTCGCGTCCGTCGGGGTACTTGAGGGCATCCAGGTAGCTTGCCTCGCCACCGAGAGGGACGCGCAGGCGCATCTCGAGCCCGAGGAGGATCTCGATCTCCCGGAGCTGCGCCGACTGGAAGCCGCTCGCCGGGCTCAGCTTGTCCCGGAAGGCGAGGTAGTCCCGGGTCGTCATGGTCTCCATGAGCTGGAAGTGCTGCGCGACCTGCGTGAAGAGCAGGCGGATGCGGCGGAGCCCCCGGACGGCGCTCGCCAGGGACTGCTCGGGCACGCGCGGCTGGGCGAAGAGGTTTCGGACCGCGACCAGCTCGCGGACGATGAGCTTGAACCACAGCTCGTCGATCTGATGAACGGTGATGAAGAGCACCTCGTCGTTCGACAGTCCCTCGTCGGTCTTCTCCAGGCCTCCCTGGAGGGCGAGGAGCTCCTCGACGCGGATGTACTCCCAGTAGGTCGTCGGCGGCCGGCTCATGGCGTCGAGGCTTGCAGAGGGCCCCGGTCGCTTCAAGCCTGGAGCCTGCGGGCCGTCACGGGACCATGGGGCTCGCGTAGCCGCGACGGCGGGAGCGCCGCATGGACGAGCGCCGCGACGAGCGCATGGACGAACGCCGCATGGACGAACGCCGCATGGACGAACGCCGCATGGACGAACGCCGCATGGACGAACGCCGCATGG
>JALVDI010000160.1 GCA_027009115.1 Polyangiaceae bacterium
GCCTCTGCGACGTACGACGCACCAACATCGACGTCGTCCCTTCCAACACCATCCGAGCTGAAGGCACCCCCTCCTTTCGGACACACCATCCCCACGGTTGCCCCCACGGCGAAAGGACTCCCGACCGAGACCGCTCGAAGTTCGATCCGGGTTTTCTCCAAGCGGAAATAGCCGATGGGAGCTCCTCGCCCTGCACGAGAGAAACCCAGAACGAACTTCCGATCCGCGGCGCCTGCCGAGGCGCTGGAATTCTCCGGGCGGTTCAATCCCTCCGCCGAGCTTCGTCTGCAACCCTTTACCGCAGTGGGCGGCCGTCCTATGACCGCTCCCAGTATCCAGGAGGTCGACAAATGGGATCGCTCGCAGGCAAGACGCTCTTCATCACCGGCGCCAGCCGAGGCATCGGCCGCGCCATCGCGCTCCGCGCAGCCAAGGATGGGGCCAATGTCGTCATCGCAGCGAAGACCGCCGAACCTCATCCAAAGCTCCCAGGGACCATCTACACGACGGCCACCGAGGTCGAAGAAGCCGGCGGCAAGGCGCTGCCCTGCGTCGTCGACATTCGCTTCGAGGCGCAGATTCAGCAGGCCGTCGACCGGTCCGTCGAAACCTTCGGCGGCATCGACATCGTCGTCAACAACGCAAGCGCCATCAACCTCTCGGACACCAGAACGATCACGATGAAGCGCTTCGACCTCATGCACGGGGTGAATGCGCGTGGCACCTTCCTGACGACGAAGCTCTGTCTGCCGCACCTCGAAAAGGCCGACAACCCACACATCCTGACCCTCTCCCCGCCCCTCCACATGGAGAGGCGTTGGTTCCAGGGTCACGTGGCCTACACCATGGCCAAGTACGGCATGAGCATGTGCGTCCTGGGCTGGGCCGGAGAGTTCGAGAAGCAGGGAATCGCGGCCAATGCGCTCTGGCCCAGAACCACCATCGCGACCGCCGCGGTCAACAATCTGCTCGGGGGAGACGCGCTGATGAAGCGAAGCCGCACTCCCGAGATCATGGCCGACGCAGCGCACTGGGTGCTCACGCAGCCAAGCCGCGACTGCACGGGCAACTTCTTCATCGACGAAGCCATCTGCCGCGACCGCCTCGGGATGGACGACGACGCTCTCCGGAAGTACGCCGTCGATCCGACGCAGGAGCTCGCACCAGACTTCTTCGTCTGAACCTTCCCAGACGACGACCCATCAAGACCAACCCGAGTGAGGCTGAGGACATGTCCGAGCGCTACGACCTGCTCGTGATCGGCGGGGGCTCCGGTGGCGTCCGAGCCGCGCGCATGAGCGCCGGCTTCGGCGCCAAGGTCGCCCTCGTCGAGGGCAACCGACTTGGCGGCACCTGCGTCAACGTGGGCTGCGTGCCCAAGAAGCTCTTCGTCTACGCGGCAGGCTTCGCCCACGCCTTCGAAGACGCGGCGGGCTTCGGCTGGCAGCGCCTGCGCCCCACCTTCGACTGGTCGGCTCTCGTCGAAGCCAAGGATCGAGAGATCGCTCGCCTCAACGACGTCTACGCTCGCCTCCTACGCGACGCCCAGGTGGACCTCGTCCATGGCTGGGCACGCTTCGTCGACCCTCACACGGTGCGCGTCGGCGACCGCGAGCTTCGGGCAAGCAAGATCCTCATCGCCACCGGCGGCCGCCCCTTCGTCCCCGACTGTCCCGGCCATGAGCATGCGATCACCTCCAACGAAGTCTTCTCCCTGCCGCGACTGCCCCGCCGGATCCTCATCGCCGGCGGCGGCTACATCGGCGTCGAGTTTGCGAGCATCTTCCGTCAGCTCGGCGTCGAGACCCACCTCGTTCACCGGCACGATGCACTCTTGGGCGCCAGCTTCGACGGGGACGTCCGTCGCCACCTCACCCAGGAGCTGCGTCGCCTGGGGGTGCACGTCCACCTGGGTCGAACCGTCACGCGCATCGAAGCGCGTGGCGCCGACAAGGTGGCGGTCCTCGACGACGAGACCGAACTGACGGCAGACGTGCCGATGGCCGCCGTCGGCCGCCTTCCCAACACCGAGGGCCTCGGCCTCGAAGACGTCGGGGTCGCCACCGATCCGGTGCGCGGCGCGGTGATCGTGGACGACGATTTCCGCACGACCCTTCCCCACGTCTTCGCCATCGGCGATGTCATCGACCGGGTGCAGCTCACCCCTGTGGCCCTCGCCGAAGGCATGGCGTTCGCCCGTACGCACTACGGAAACCAGCCAAGCTCGCCCGACTACGATCGCATCCCGACTGCGGTGTTCAGCACCCCGCAGGTAGGCACCGTAGGCCTGGGCCAGGAGCAGGCCATCCACCGCGGCGACGACTGCGTGGTCTTCCGATCCGTCTTCACGCCCATGAAGGACACCCTCGGCGGGCGACACAGCAAGACGCTCATGAAGCTCGTGGTCTGCGCGAGGACCGACGAGGTCCTCGGGGTGCATGTGGTCGGTCCCGACGCCGCCGAGATCGTGCAGGGCTTCGCCGTCGCGCTGAAGTGCCGCGTCACGAAGGAGCAGCTCGACCGCACCGTCGGGATCCACCCGACAGCCGCCGAAGAGCTCGTCACCATGCGCACCCCCTCCTCCCGCTGACGAGCGCGCCCCACGTCCCCGGCCAGCCTCGCGTCGAAGGCCTTTGCCCCTCGAACCACGACCGGCGCCGGCGATCAGCCGCTCCTCACGCTGGCAAGGCGAGGACGCGCTCAGCGGATCCAGGTCCAGGGAACCGCCGGCACCACCTCGACGCAAACGTGGTTGGGGGCCTCGTCGTGATGCGGCGTGACGCCCCCCTGGAAGAGGTCCATGGCGTCGAGCCTGCTGTAGCAAGCAGCCGGCGCCAGCAGCCCGATGGCCACGGGGAGCTCTGCTTGGGCGCCGGTGCCTGCTCCGAGGAGCAAAGCGATCGAAATCGGCGCAAGGGGTCCTACCTCGTTTAGGATAACGCCATGGACGAATCCACGCTGCTCGCGCTCCTTCAGAAGGGAGCGCAGCACAAGGCGAGCGACGTGCTGCTCAAGGTCGGGCAGCCTCCCGCCTTCCGGGTCAACGGCGACCTGCACTACCTCCAGGGCGACAAGCTCAAGCCTGTCCAAACCCGGGCACTCGCGGGCATCATCCTGGCGCACTCCCGCTACAAGGGCGACATCGACGACCTCCAGGAGTACGACACCAGCTACGGCGCACCGGGCATCGGACGCTACCGCGTGAACGTCTACCGGCAGCGCGGCACCCTCGCCATCGCGCTCCGTTCGATCCCCCTCAAGGTGCCCTCCTTCGAGGAGCTTCGCCTACCGCCGGCGATCCGCAACCTCGCCGAGAACGAACGCGGCATGATCCTCTGCGTCGGCGCCGCCGGAAACGGCAAGAGCACGACCCTGGCGGCGATGATCAACCACATCAATGAGCTGCGGCGCGTCCATATCGTCACGATCGAGGACCCGATCGAGTACATCCACGCCGACAAGCTCGCCTCCGTTTCGCAGCGCGAGATAGGGCTCGACACGCCGAGCTTTGCGACGGCGTTGCGGGCAGCGCTGCGGCAGGATCCGGACGTCATCCTCGTCGGCGAAATCCGCGACGAAGAAACCATGGACATCGGGCTCAAGGCCGCAGAGACCGGACACCTCGTGCTGAGCACCTTGCACACCCCCGACGTCAGCCGAACCATCGGGCGTGTCCTTGCGCTGGCCGGGAGCGCCGACTCCCAGGAGACCCGCGAGCGCTTCGCCGACAACCTCAAAGGCATCATCGCGCAGCGGCTGCTCCCCCGCGCGGATGGAAAGGGGCGGGTCGTGGCCGTCGAAGTGCTGGTCATGACCGGCACGGCCCGCGAGACCATCCGAAGCCCCGAGGGCAACCTCCCCCTCAAGGACGTGATGGAGCGTGGGGTGCACCCCTACGGAATGCAGACCTTCGAGATGTCGCTGCGCGAGCTCGTCAAGAGCGGGCTGCTCGACGTCGAAACGGCCCGCGCCGCGCTGGTCTGAGACGGCGCCACCCCTTCGTCGCGGCGAGCCCTTCGCGGCGGTCCCTTCGTCGCGAGCCCCGCGCCGCTCAGTCCGCCGCGGGAGGCTGCCGAGCGGCACGGCGACGGGGCTCCTCGACGAGGTACATGCGCAGGGCCTCGCGCGCGAGATAGCTTGCCTTGATGCGCCACCGCGGCGTGTTCACGACCAACGCGGCGACCGCGATCGTCGGCTCGTCCGCCGGCGCGAAACCGACGAACCAGGTGTAACCCCGGTAAGGCCGCTCCGTGCTGAGGGTCCCCGTCTTCCCTGCGACCTCGATCCCCGGCAGGAAGGCGTTGCCCCGCGGGTCGTGAAAGGTGCGCCGGGCCGTCCCGCGCGCGACGGTGTTGCGCATCATGCGGTTGACCGCCCTGGCTGTGCGGCGTGAGATCACGTTGCGGTACGTCCGCGGC
>JALVDI010000161.1 GCA_027009115.1 Polyangiaceae bacterium
AGCCGCCGCTCCAGCTCGGCCCGGTAGTCGTCGGCTCGGTGGGCCCGGCCGAGCAGCTCGAGGACCCGCCCGGTGCGCTCCGTACCGAGGCGCTCGGTCAACCGTCGCTCGACCGCGGGGCGCCAGAATCGCAGTGTGCGTGCGCGCCCTCGCTCCTCGCCAAAAGGGGACTTCCCGCCAGCGGCGCGAAGCAGCTCCGTGAGGGCGTCCATCAGCTCCTCTTCGGCGGCGGGTGCGGCTGCCATCGCCGGTTGGGTCTCGCTCACGAAGAAAGGGCGCGGCCACCGTCCCGTGGTGCCGAGGCTTTCTCGCGGAGGAAAGCACGGGAGCTCGCCGATGGTCAGCGGCCGCTCCGGATAACCGACGGCGAGCAAGGCCTCCACCTCCGGGGGCATACCCACGCTTCGCAGCAGATCGAGGCGGGCGTCGTCGACAGGCGGCGTCGGGACTTTCGCCTCGTCGCGTACGGTGTCGAGCAGACGGCGCCAGCGCTCGATTCGCGTCATCAGCTCGCGATGGAAGGCTTGCCCAGCCAGCTATCGCGCGCCGCGTGGTAGAGCACCCGCGTGAGCCGCGAGACCTCCTCGGACTCGAGCCCGCGCCCGAGGTCGTCGGGTAGCCTGGCCCGCGCCTCGCTCATGGTGCCTGGCCAGCCGCCGCTCACGGGGCGCCCTTCGGCTTCGAGGGACGCGCGCACCGAGTCGGCCCACAACCGTCCCGCCGCTGCCGCCATGTCCTCTCTGCGTCCTGTGGTCACCGCGCTCATGGCTCCTCGGTGAAGCCCTGCGGTCCATGGGCGTGGGCTGGGGCGTTGGGGCGTTGGGGCGAATCGGTCGAAGCTGATGGCTGCCGGCCGATTCGAAGGGAGGGGAGCCGTGGGGACATTGACGCGAGGGTAGCCGAGCGCGGTCCGCTGCGCTCGCGTGTCCTGAGGGACCCCACAATCTCCCGGCGCCAGAGCTTTTGCCTTGCTTGTGCAGGCCTTGCGTCGCACAAAGGAGGCGACGGGGAGGCATCCCCAAGGTCCTGATAGCCGAGGGGGCGACGGCTCGACGACCGCTCGCCGCGTCGGTGGAGAGAGAGTGAGTACGATGTCTAAGAAGCTGTTTGTTGGAAGCTTGGCGTGGGCCACCACAGACGACGGTCTGCGCGACGCTTTCGAGCGTTTCGGTGAGGTGATCGAGGCCAAGGTGATCACCGAGCGCGATACCGGCCGCAGCCGAGGGTTTGGTTTCGTGACGTTCGCCGACGACGCGGCGGCCGACACCGCGATGCAGGAGATGGACGGCGCCCAGCTCGACGGACGCCGGCTGAACGTGAACGTCGCCCAGGACCGCCGCCGAGGCGGCGGCGGAGGCGGTGGCCGCTGGTGAAGCCCCTCGTCCGGTTGCTCGGACGTTCACTTTCGACGGGCCTCGGTCGTACGACCGGGGCCTTTGTCGTCGGTGGCCGTGCCTGCCGATGGTGATTTCTCCGCTGGGATCCCCATCGACCAAACCGGGCGCCCGCGCCCCGATCCGGGTTTGGTTGTCCGCCTCGGTCGCACAACGCTTTGCTGCCTCGCTGTTCTCCCGATTATATTGCAACCCCACTTTGAACTTCCGCTCTTGGTACATCTAGCTTTCAACCTGGAGGTCTCCGTGATTCGTTCCACCGCTCCCCTGTTCGTTGCCTGCCTCGTGTCCTTGGGCGCTGCGGGGCCGGCGTTCGCGCAGATCGTCACCACCAACGACGACTCGGCGGCCCTCGCTCCGGCAGCCTCGCACCCGCTGCCGGTGAGCATGGGCATCAATATGAGCTTCGGCGGTCAGATCGGCCGCGGCGTTACCTTTGCGTGGGACAGCGACGTCCTGGGAAGGCTCAGCCTGGACGTGCTCGGTGGCGCATGCCAGGGGCTCGGCGGGGACGACACCACGGTCGTCTACATCGACTCGCGGCCGGGAGGGTTCGCGTCGACGGTACCGCTCAGCGACACAACGAACATCTACACGGCGGCGGCCACCGGCGTCGGGACCAGCATGGGCACCGCCGACCTCACGTTCGCTCCTTCTTTTGGCGCGGACTACGCGCTCGTTTTTCGCAACACCGATCCTGCGGGAGTGCAGCCCGCGGCGGCTTTCATCTACGAGCTGCGTTCCGGTGCGCTGACCCTCGTCGCGACCCCGACGGTTCGTCAGGACCCCGCGGCGGGCTGCGCCGTTTTCCACATCGGTGATTTCCTCGCGAGCGACATCGGCGTCGGGGGGCCCGGGGATTCGTTCAAGTGGTTCGCGACCCTGATCAACGCCTCCAACGCGTTCCGATCCGACGAGTACCAGGGCACGACCGTCCCGGACGGGGCGTTCGGCCCCATTCCTGTGTTTCTCGATATGGGCGACTACAACCTCTTCCGCACCGTTGGCCCCATCCTCGTCAACGAGATCGACGCGGACACGCCCGGACCGGACACGGAGGAGTTCGTGGAGCTGATCGGGCCCCCCGGGACCCGCCTGGACGGCACCGTGGTGACCTTCTTCAACGGGAGCTCCGACACGAGCTACCGCGCCGAAGATCTCGACGGAGAAACCCTCGGCGCATCCGGCTACTACGTCCTGGGCGCTGCGGGCGTGCCGAACGTCGATCGGGTCATGCCGGACTCCACGATCCAGAACGGCGCTGACGCAGTCGCGTTCTACCTCGGAGACGGCGCCGACTTTCCTTCGGGGACGCCGGTGACCGCGCTCTCGGCGGAGCTCGTGGACGCGGTGGTCTACGACACGAGCGATGCGGACGACCCGGGGCTCTTGTCGGCGCTCTTGCTCCCGGGCATGCCCCAGGTCGACGAGAACTCCCGGGGCAACAAGGATCGGGACTCGAGCAGTCGCTGCCCGGACGGTTCGGGCGGCGCTCGGGCGACCTCGACGTTTAGCCAGGGCCCACCGACCCCCGGAGCCGCGAACGACTGTTCCGTCTGCGGGGACGGCACCGTTCAGGGCGGGGAGAGCTGCGACGAAGGCGCGGCCAACGGCACGGCCACCTCGTGTTGCGCGGCAGACTGCACCTTCCGCCCGTCCGGCGAGGTTTGTGGGGTCGCCAGCGGCGACTGCGACATCAGCGACGTCTGCAACGACGTGGGCGTGTGTCTGGTTCGGGTCCGGCCGGCCGGGACGATCTGCCGAGCCGCGGCGGGTCCCTGCGACGCGGAGGAGAGCTGCGATGGGACCTCGACGGCCTGCCCGGCGGACGCGCGGATGGCCGCCGGCACGGTTTGTCGGGCCGCGGCGAGCGCCTGCGACGCGGTGGAGAGCTGCAACGGAAGCGATGTCTCGTGCCCCGCGGACACCTCGCTCCCGGACGGCACGCCCTGCGACAACGCGATGGTCTGCGACGGCGCCGAGGTCTGCGTCGCCGGCGTCTGCACGGCAGGCGCGCCGCCGAGCTGCGACGACGGCGATCTGTGTACGGCCGATAGCTGCGTCGAGCCCGGAGGTTGTGCCCACAGCCCCGTCGCCGGCTGTTGCAACATCGACGCGGACTGCGACGACGGCGACGTCTGTACGGCCGACGTGTGCAGCGGACCGGGCGGGACCTGCTCGTCGAGCCCGATCAGCGGTTGCTGTGTGGCCGATGCCGACTGCGACGACGGCAACGCCTGCACCGCCGACAGCTGCGACGCGACGACCAACCGCTGCACGCGCTCCTCGATTCCAGGTTGCTGCGCCGTGGATGCCGACTGCGACGACGGCAACGTCTGCACTACCGACAGCTGCGACGCGACGACCGGGAGCTGCACCAACGACGCCATCGCCGGGTGCTGCCTCACCGACGGCGACTGCAACGACGCGGACACCTGCACGATGGATGTGTGCGATCCGTCGAGCCACACCTGCACCAACGACGCCATCGCCGGATGCTGCACGGTTGACGCGGACTGCGACGACGGCGATCCGTGCACCCTCGACCGCTGCGATGGGGGGACCGGTGGCTGCACCCACGACCCGGTGTCGGGCTGTGGGGTCGATGGCGGCATGGGCGGAGCCGACGGAGGCATGGGCGGAGCCGACGGAGGCATGGGCGGAGCCGACGGAGGCATGGGCGGAGCCGACGGGGGCATGGGCGGAGCCGACGGAGGCAGCGACGCCGGGACGGCCGACGCCGCAATCCCCGACGGCAGCCCCGATGCCATGGCCGGAGACGCAGGCGACGGAGGCGTCTCGGGCGGCGGCTGTGGTTGCACCGTCCCTGGGGAGTCGCCGGCCCCCGGCTTCGTGACGATGGTGCTCTTCGGTTTGGCCCTGCGCCGCCGTCGTCGCTGAGCGTCCCACGAACGCGCCGGCCGGCGAGAGATCGCGGTCGGTCATCGCAGGCGCACCCGGCTTCCCACGAGGCCGGGTGCGCCGTCCGCGGCGCTCCCCCGGTGGG
>JALVDI010000162.1 GCA_027009115.1 Polyangiaceae bacterium
CGACCCTTGGGCCGGCGCTTGCGCTTGCGCGCGGGGGCCTCCTCGTCGTCTTCATTCGCGTCGGGCACCGCGCCCGCGAGCGCGTCGAGCTGCTTCGACAGCTCCGCGAACTCGAGCTCGAGCTGCGTCGTGTCGACCCGCTCGGCCTTGGCGACGAAGAGCCGGCGCTTGACCAGCAAGAGCTCCTCCTTGAGGTGCTCGTACGCGCGCCGCAGGCGGTCGCGCTCGGCCTCGACGGCGGCGAGCTTCGGGTCGCGCTCGGCGAGCTTCGCGTCGCGCTCGGCAAGCAACTCACTCTGCTCGGCGAGCAACTCACTCTGCTCGGCGAGCTTCGCGAGCAGCATCGCGACCAGGTCCGAGCCCACGGTCGTCTCGTCGCTACCGATCCCCTCGAGCGCCATCGCGCAGGGCGATTAACACCCGACCGACACCGCTGTCGAGACTCTCGTTCGATCCCCTCAGTGCAGCGTCGGCGGCGACTCACCGGGTCGCGCGCCGAGCGTCCCATCCACCGGTGGCTACAGCGGCGTGATGGCAGGCGACTCGTAGTGACCGGGGACGATGTCCTGCACCCACGCTGTCGGTGCGGTCACGTACAGCGTGGCGCTGTCTTCATCTTCCGACTCGGTGTGCACTTTCTTGATGTGCAGTTCCGAGGGGCGCTCAGGTGTGAAGCGGTAGAGGTCCGCGGGGAAGTCCTCGGGCGCGCGAAAGCCAGGCAGGTCCATGAGCACCCGGTAGCCGGCTTCGAAGCACGTGGGCTTCATCCCATAGGGGAGACCGGTCTCTCTGCGCTTGACCTTGAGGGTGAGGAGGGATTGGGGCTCACCTTCGTTGATCAAGCGCCACTCATCGTACTTCTTCTTGGTCTTCTTGGCCGAGAACAGGGCCTTGTTGGTCGCGACCCAGAGGTCGCTCGGGACCTTTGGCATCGCGGTCGCCTCTGCTAGCCGGCGACCCCGCTCGCGCCAGGGGAGGCTGGGTAGATCCGCCAGGCCGTAGAGTTGGCCGAGCCTCTCGTGCCTGGACACACAGTCGGCCCCCCCGAGCCGCACGGCGCGGTAGCCCTGCCAGTCGAGGGCCTCGTTCGCGACCACCTCCACGTCGGCGGTGATACGCGGAGGAACGGGATTTGCGAGCCGCTCTCGGACCGTTGGGTCGGGCGCGACACCCAGGGGGGCGTCGAAGGGGATGTCGGGTCGGCCCAAGTTGCCCGCAAGCCCGGCCTCCAGGAAGGCTTCGAAGCACTCGACGAGGCTGCCGAAGGGAATCGGCTTCGTGTCTCCGTCGGATCCGAAGACGTGGTAGCTCGACGAGCCGTCGGGATGCACGCGCCACAGGAGCCCCCCTTCATCCGCGCCCTCGAGGATCTGGTAGCGCAGGGGGGACGGCCACTCCGTGCCGTCGGGGTCGGTAAAATAGCCGTCCGTACGCAGCAGTCCCCGAGAATGCTCCGGGTTGTCGGCAAAGGACTTGCAGTAGGTGACGTCCCACCAACCTTTGCTGTCCGGGGCGCGCAGGTTCATCCCGCCTCGTGTACGCAGCACACCGTGCTCCTCCGGGGCGTCTTCGACGAAGCACCAGTGAAAGCGTGTGGCGGGCATCGATTCGTAGAGCTCGACGAGGTCTTCCGGCATCTGGTCGGCGACAGCGCCGAAGGGCTGCGCGTGCATGGCGTAGTAGTCGTACACGATGACGTCGCTGCGCCGTCGCAGGCGGCCAAGGGCGATCTGAAAGCGACGCTGCAGCGACGGCTTCTCATCGACGGGCTGCTTCGCTTGCGCCTTCGCCTTCGCCTGCGTCTTCGCCTTGGTCTTCGTTTTCGCTTCCTTCGCCTTCGTCTTCGGCGGATCGTCGAGAGGGGCGCTTTCGGCTCCGCCAAGGACCTCCATCAGCTTGGCCTCGTCATACACCGGGATACCGAGCGACAGCGCTTTGTACTGCTTTCCGCCGGACTTTGCCCCAGCGAAGACCATGTCCGTCTTCGAGGACACGCTCTTCCTGACGGTGGCCCCCAGCGCCGTGAGTCGGTCTGCCGCCTGTTGGCGCTTCAGCGTCGAGAACGTTCCCGAGAGAACGATGGTTTTGCCCTTCACATCCATAGAAACCTCCAAGGTTCGTTCGTCTTCACTGGGGAACCACATGAGTGGGGGAACACGTCAAGCGTGCACCGCTCCTCCATGAACCTCCTGCGCATCGAGCCTTCCCAGGTGGAGAGAAGGATCGAGCCGCAACCATCCTCACCCGGTACCTCACCTCGGTTCTACGGTGACGTCGGGGATTCTTCACCCTCGCCCTGATACATTCCCTCAACAAACCTTGGAGCATCTCAGTCGTCGGTGAGTTGGCGGAGGAGCGTTTGGTGCGCTTCGGTCATCCCGAGGGCTGCTGCTTGTTCTTCGAGGCGACGTTGGAGCAGCGCCCGATCGTGGCGCGTGAGGCGGTCGCGGATCCCTTCGTAGACGGCCGCCGCCGCCCTTGGGTCGTCGAGAGCCACGAGGTAGACGAGGAGCTCCAGGTGCCGAATGAGCGCGTCCGGTCGCGCCTCGGCAGCCTGCCGCGCGAGCTGTGCGGCCTGCTGCAGATCCCGTCGTTTCGCCTCGGCGTCCCCGCGGGCGTGGTGGACCGCGGCTCGGCCGTACCGCATGGCCGCGTACTGGGGGAGCGCCTCGACGGCCTGGTTCGCCGCGAGCGCTGCTTCGTCGAGACGCCCGGCCTGTTTCAGGACTTCGATCCGCCGGTACAGGGCTTCGGGGTCGACGGGGTCGAGAGCGAGCATCGCTTCGAGGTCCGCGAGGGCGTCGTCGAAGCGCTCCATGTCGACGTAGGTCTCGGCGCGGCGAAACAGGGCGTTGCGGTCGCCCGGGCGCTGCTCGAGAGCCTGGTGAAGGTCGGCCAGGGCGGCGCGTGGGCGTCCGAGACGGCGGAGTGTGTCGGCTCGCTGGGCCAACAGCCATGGGTCGTGGTTCGCCCGCTGGATCGCCTCGTCGAAGCGAGCCAGAGCCTCTTCGAGACGCCCCATGCGTCGCAAGGTCTCAGCCAAGCCACCGAGCGCGCGCTGTGAGCCGTCGAGCTCGATGGCGCGCTCGTAATCGACGAGCGCCTTGTCCCATTCGCCGGCCTGCCGGTGCGCGTCGCCCCGGCCGAGCACGGCCAGAGGTTCGGTGGGGTCGAGAGCGATGGCCTCGGAAAACGCCTCGAGCGCCTCGGCGTGCCGTTCGAGGGCGAGCAGACAGTCGCCTCGTCGCGCGAGGCTGAGGCTGCTGGGGGGGGCGACGGCGTGGGCCTTGTCGAGGGCGACCAACGCTTCTTCGAAGCGGCCGAGCAGACGCAGGACGTTGGCCCGCCCCAGCAGCGTCTCGGGCCGATCCGGCTCGTGCCACAGGGCCTTGTCGTAGTCGTCGAGGGCCCCCTGAAGGTCGTCGGTGGCCGTTCGCGAATGGGCCCGCATCCGCAGAAGACGCGCCGCCTTGGGCTCGCGGGCCAGGAGCCACTCGAGGTCTTCGAGGGCTTCCTCGTGCCGCTCCAGGCGTTGAAGCGAGCGCGCCCGACCCTCGCGAGCCCAGGGGTAATTGGGCTGGGCGTCGATGGCCCGGTCGAAGTCCTCTACGGCTTCTTCTTCGCGTCCGAGCACGTGGTAGGTTTCGGCCCGCGAGGCGAAGGCCCAGGCGTAGTCCGGTCGCAGCTCGATGGCGCGGTCGAAGCCCGCAAGCGCTTCCTGGAAACGCCCGACGAGGCGCAGCGTGTCGGCGCGGTGGGCGATGGCCCAGGCGTCCGCCGCGTTGCGCTCGAGGAGCCGCTCGAAGTCTTCGAGCGCTTGCTCGTAGCGACGGAGCTCTACGTAGGTCTCGGCGCGACGGCCGATGGCGAAAGGGTTGCTGTCGTCAAGGGCGATGGAGCGGTCCAGGTCTGCGAGCGCAGCCTCGTAGCGGCCGAGGTCGAACAGGACCATGCCTCGGTTCGCCAGCGCCCAAGCGTAACCCGGGTCCATGTGCACCGCCTGGCTCAGATCGGCCCAGGCCTCGCTGAGGCGCCCGGCGGCGCGGTAGGAGGCTCCCCGGCTGGCCCACGCCCAGGGGCTCTTGGGGTCGAGGGCGAGGGAGCGGCTGAGATCCTCGAGCGCGCGGTCCTGGTTCCCCATCAATCGGTGGATCTCGCCGCGCTGGGCGAGCGCCCAGGGGTAGTCGGGCTGCAGCTCGATGGCCCGGTCGAAGTCGCGGAGCGCCGCCTCGCGGTCGTCGAGGATCGCGCGGCTCTTGCCGCGGCTCGCCAGCACCCAGGGGATGTCGGGTTCGCGCTGGAGCGCCTGGCCGAAGTCGTCGATCGCCTTGGCGTGCTCGCCCATGAGGCGGTAGGCCTCGCCGCGCGTGGCGTACATGGACGCTCGCTCTTCGAGGGAGAGCGCCCGGCTCAAATCGGCGATGGCCTCGCGGAAACGCCCACTGTCCAGGTGAAGCTCCCCCCGTCGGAAGAGCGCCCAGACGTAGTCGGGATCGAGGTCGATGGCAGCGCTCAAATCGACCAGCGCCAGCGCCCGGTCGCCGAGGCGAGCATGGGCTTCCCCACGGCTGGCCAGCGCGAAGGCATACTTGGGACGGCGGGCGAGGGCCTGGTTGAGGACCTGGACCGCTTCCCGATGGCGGCCGAGGCGGCGGAGCACCTCGCCTTTCTGTCCCAGCGCCTCGACGTGGTCGGGGTCGAGGCCGAGAGCGCGGTTGAAGTCGGCCAGGGCTGCTTCGTTGCGCCCCGCGAGCATGTGTTCCTTGGCGCGCTGGAGGATCTGGTCCAGGGATTCGCTCACGGCGGACCTTCCCTCTACCACCTTTGAGGCTTCACGTCAGGATGAAGTCTTCGGGGGAGCGGGGCGGCGGCAGCTGGCTCTCGCCGAGCCTCTGGCGGAGGTTCCGTTCGATGGTGCGGGTGATGAAACCCAGCGGCAGGTCGTTGGTGTCTTCTCCGAAGGGGTCCTCGATCTCGTCGCCGACCGCATCGAGGCCGAAGAAGGCATAGCTGATCATCAACACGATGATCGGCGTGAAGTCGCCGACCCCCTCCACCGTGACCAGGCCGAACGGGAGGGTGAAGCAGTAGACGAAGACGATGCGGTGCAGCAGCACGTTGTAGCTGAACGGGATCGGCGTGGCCTTGATGCGCTCGCACCCACCTTGCACCTCTGTGAACTCGGTGAGTGAGCTTTCGAGCGCGGGCAGGTGCATCGCGTGGATCCACCCGCGATCGAAGGCGTCACGCAGCTCTGCGCCGATGCGCTGGAGCAGCGCAATAGGGCGGTTCGTCTCGTCCCGGAGCGACGCGAGCTCTTCCTCGTTCAGGAACTCCGCGAGCTCTCCCAGCTCGTCCTGGCCGCGCAGGTGAAGTCGCAGCGCGTGGACGTACGCGATGACCCGATAGACGAGGCCTCGATGAAACGCGTAGGTCTCCGCCGGCGCTTCGTCGGGGCGTGCGGTGACGCGGTAGCCGGGGGCCAGCCCTTCCGTAGGTCCGGTGAGGGTGAGGATCTGCCGGGTCAGGGTTCGGCTCGTGTTGACGACGCGGCCCCAGAGCTTGCGCCCCTCCCAAAAGCGGTCGTAGCTGGTGTTGTTGCGGAAGCCCAGGAAGATGCCGAGCGCCAGACCGATCAGCGTGAACGGTACGAGGGTGAGATTCGTGTGGAACCAGCCCCACTCGTGGTGTGCCCAAGTCACGCCTTCGGCCACGAGGAAGACGGCGAGCAGCCGGGGCCAGGTCTTGGTGAGGGTGCTGCCGCGCACCATGAAGATCGTGCGCAGCCACGAGTGTCTTGGACGGACGATCATCGCGCCGCATCCTGCGGCCGCCGCCCGGCTTCGACAAGCGTTCCTGGCTCCGCTGCGCGGCTCGGAGCTTCGCGTCGCTCGCTAGAGCCCGCGGGGCCACTCGAAACCGAACGCTCGCGAAGGTTTGGCCAAAAGGTACCCCTGGATGAGCCGGATCCCGCAGTCGCGGCAGGCGCGTAGCTCGTCGGGCGTCTCGACCCCCTCGGCGATCACCTTCGCGTCGAGGTCGTGCACGAGCTCGACGATGCGTCGGACGAGGATGCGCTGGCGGGGCCGCTTGTCGAGGTCGCGCACGAGCTCGCGATCGAGCTTCACGACGCCCGGCTCGAGGTCGATGATGCGCCGCAGGTTGCTGTAACCCGCGCCGAGATCATCGACGACGATCGTCGCGCCGATGCGCCGGCAGACCTCGCGCAACACATCGCGGCAGAGCTCGAAGTAGGCGAACGCCGCAGCCTCCGTGATCTCCAAGAAGAGGGGACCCGCGTAGGTGTTCAGAGGGTCGTCCGGGCGCACGAGCCAGCGGGCGGCGAGCTCGTCGGGATGGATGTTGATGAAGAGAGGCTCGCGGCAACCGTCCAGCAGCGCGACGCTCCGCACCATGCGGCCCAGGCGCCCGGCAAACTGCTCGTGGCTCGCCTTGGCAAAGAGCTCGTCGGGGCGCTCGAGGCCAGGACGCGTGCACCGCGCCAGCGCCTCGTAGGCGAACACGCGCCGCTCGATGATGTCGACGATGGGCTGGTAGACGGCGTAGAGCTCGCTCCGATCGAGGGTGCGTGGGGACGACTCGATGGAGTCGCGCAGGAGGCCGTCGCTGTCGGAGAAGGTCCAGAGCTGGCGCTTCCGACGGCTCATCGTGCGCTCAGGGTATCTCATCGAGCGTGCTCGGGACCACAGTGGCGCTGCGATCGTGGTGCTCGGAGATCAGCGCACCACCACGCCGGCCGCCACGATCTCCATCGCGCGGCCCGTCGCCGTCGCACCCTCGCTCTCGAGGTGGGCGCGCTCGGCCTCGGAAAGCTCGCGCAGGTTCACCGTGCCTTCGATCGTGGCGAGGCGTCCGGACACGTCCCGCGGCAGGAAGAAGCGGTGCCCCGCCATCGGGACGCGAACCGGAGGGGTGCCCTCGGCCTGCAACTCCATCCAGCAGCCCATGCGTTGGCATACCTGCGTGATGGTCCCCTCGGTCTTGACGGTCTGCCCTGCGAAGCGCGCCGGGTCGCCGGTGATCGACGCGAGCGGGATCGGTGGGGTGGGCGAGAGCGGCTGGCCGAACGCTCGCTCCTCGCCCGCAGGCTGCGGCACCTGGGTCTCCTCGGTCGGCGCCGCAGCCTCTGCGGGATCGGAGCCCTGGGATGCGGGATCGCTGGGGGCCGACTCATTGGGGTTCGGGGACGTCGCACAGCCCGCGACGGCTGCGCAGCCGAGGATCAGTCGCATGTACGACAGCATCGTAGCTCTCCGCGGTTGTTCGAAGTGGCTCAGCTGAACTGCCCGCGCCGCTCCAGGTCTTCGAGGATCCATTCGACGGCTTTGTCCAGTGGGGTGTGCTCGAGGGTCAAGGTCAGCTCCGGGTGCCGGGGCGGGACGAAGCCGGAGAAGTCCGCGTCCGGTCGCCGCTCGCGGCAGAGCTTCTCGTCCGTGTTCACGTACACTTCGACGACTCGTTCGGCGCCGATCCGTTCGCGGAGCTTCGCCCGGTCCTCGACGGCGTAGGTCGGGAAAGCGCAGATGCACACGAGACCCGCATCCGCGACGGCCTTCGCGGCGCTGATCATCGAGTCGAGGGTCTCCCCGGTCGGATCGATGACCGTCGCCGTCCGGCCGAGGTCAAACAACCGCCGTTCGAGAGCGTAGGCGAGCGCCCAGCGCCCCGAGCCGGGCAGGCCAACGAGCCAGACGACCGCGCCCTTCTGCCCTAGCCGTCGCTGGCGTTCGCGAGGGCTCACCTGCGTCTTCGGCGTCAGGCCCGAGCCGGCCCGCGCCTCGCGGACGGCGTCGTCCAGGCTCTGTCGGTCGCGGCGCTCGTCGATGATCATCCCGGCGGCGACCGTGTTGTTCGTCAACGAGTCGATGAGGATGAACGCGCCGGTGCCACGGTTGCGATCGTATCCGTCGTAGAAGAGCGGTCTGTGCGAGCTCAGCCGCAGGCGGCCGATGTCGTTGAGGGAGAGGGTCTCCGTCGGAGTCTCTTCGAGCGTGTCCATGTCCTTCTTCCAGAGGACTTCGTCGATCTGGACGTGGACGATCTGCGTGGTGTGCTTGAGGAGGTAGGACTTTTGAGGGTCGAGGTCTTCGGTCGTCATCCACACGAGGTGCGCGTCGAAGGAGCGCCCGACGTGGGGCAGGTCGTCGGCTTTGACGATCATGTCGCCTCGGCTGCAGTCGATCTCGTCGTCGAGGCGCAGCGTCACCGACTGGGGCGCGAACGCTTCATCGAGCTCACCGTCGTAGGTGTCGATGGCGCGCACGCGGCTCTTGAGGCCAGAGGGAAGGACCACGACCTCGTCGCCCTTGGCGACAACGCCCGACACGATTTGGCCGGCGAACCCGCGGTAGTCGAGGTTGGGCCGGAGCACGTACTGGACGGGGAACCGGAAGTGAGCGAGCTCGTCTTCCTCCACGACCGGGACCGTCTCGAGGAACTCAAGGACGCTCGGCCCCTCGTACCACGGCGTTTTTGTGCTCGAGGCGACGATGTTGTCGCCCTTGAGAGCGCTGACGGGGAAGAAGGTCACGCTGCGGAACTGCAGCCCTTCGGTGAAGGCCCTCAGCTCGTCCCGGATGCGCTCGAAGACCTGCCGATCGTAGCCGACGAGGTCCATCTTGTTCACGCAGACGGCGAGGTGTGGGATGCCGAGGAGCGACGCGATGTAGCCGTGGCGTCGGGACTGCTGCAGCACGCCGAGGCGCGCGTCGATCAGGATGAGCGCCACGTCCGACGTCGACGCGCCCGTGACCATGTTCCGCGTATACTGAACGTGGCCAGGGGTGTCGGCGATGATGAACTTACGCTTCTCCGTCGCGAAGTAGCGGTAGGCGACGTCGATGGTGATGCCCTGTTCGCGCTCGGCCTTCAGCCCATCGGTGAAGAGCGAGAAGTCGATCTCCTCGCCTTCCATCTTCGTGGCGCGCTTTACCGCCTGAAGTTGGTCCTCGTAGACCTCGCCGGTGTCGTGCAGCAGCCGCCCGATGAGGGTGGACTTGCCGTCGTCGACGGAACCGACGGCGACGAAGCGCAGCAGTTCCTTGTCTTGATAGCGCTTCAAGTAGGCGGAGATGTCGGTGCGAATGAGCTCGTTCTCGCGAACCATCAGAAGTACCCCTCGCGCTTCTTGACCTCCATCGAGCCCTCTTCGTCGAAGTCGATGAGGCGTCCCTGGCGTTCCGAGAAACGGTTCAGGAGCATCTCCTGGATGACCTTTTCGACGGTGTCGGCTTCGGACTCCACCGCGCCGGAGAGCGGGTAGCAACCGAGGGTGCGGAAACGGACGCTCTTGAGCACCGGTTTTTCGCCCGGTTCGAGCCGCATGCGTTCGTCGTCCACCATGATCCAGGTGCCTTCACGACGAACCACGGGGCGCTCCTTCGCGAAGTAGAGCGGCACGACCGGGATCTTTTCGACGAGCACGTAGAGCCAGACGTCGAGCTCGGTCCAGTTCGACAGGGGGAACACCCGAACGTTCTCGCCTTTGGTGATCTTGCCGTTGTAGAGATTCCACAACTCCGGTCGCTGGTTCTTGGGGTCCCACTGGTGGAAGCGATCGCGGAACGAATAGATGCGCTCCTTGGCCCGCGATTTTTCTTCGTCGCGCCGCGCTCCACCGAAGGCACAGTCGAACTGGTACTTGTCCAGGGCCTGCTTGAGCGCGACCGTCTTCATGATGGTCGTGTACTTGTTCGATCCGAAATCGAAGGGGTTGACGCCCTGAGCCTTGCCTTCGGGGTTGGTGTGCACCAGGAGGCGGTGGCCCCGATCCTTGGCGACCCAGTCGCGGAACTGAATCATCTCCTTGAACTTCCACGTCGTGTCGACGTGCAGCAGTGGGAAAGGCAGCGGTCCGGGGTAAAAGGCCTTTTCGGCAAGCCGAAGCATGACCGAGCTGTCCTTGCCGATACTGTAGAGCATCACCGGGTTGTCGAACTCGGCAGCGGCCTCGCGGATGATGTGTATGCTCTCCGCCTCGAGCGCTCGCAGATGCGAGAGCCGGTAGCGTAGGGCGTCCTTGGTCGCAGAAGTCACGGGGCGCTCGCTCTAGCGCATCTCGCCTGGGGAGAAAAGGCGCGCGACGGGACCTGGAGGCGCCAGCTCGGGCCCCACCCTCTCGATCGAGATGGCGGCTTCCGCTTTCGTGTGGCTCGTCCGTGCCGTCGGTCCGTCCGGCGCGTCGTTGCCCTCGATCGGGACGAGTGTCCTCCGGTGACGCCTCAGCGACGCACGAGGGTCGCGACGGGGGCGTCGGGGGTGAATACCGCGTCGAAGAGCAGCGCCACGGGCGCCACGTCCATGGTTCGAAAGCTCACCCTTGGCTGCCGGCCGACCGCCTGGCGTAGCCCGTCCCGGTCATGGACCCAGCCCCGGTCCGTGTGCATTCGCGGCAGTCGCATCGACCGCGAGCCCGTCCGCACCGAGTAGCCGCCGAGGCGCACGAAGACCTGGGTGCCGTTGGCAGGGGCCGTGTCTTCGACCCGGAAAGGGCGGCTGTGGAGTCGGCCGTGCCCGTCGACGACCGCCAGACGGGTCAACGAGGTCTCTGCTCGGTCCGCCGACGCGATGACCTGCCACATGGTCAGAGCCTCCACGTCGGGGCGAACGCTCAGCGCCAACGCTCCGTCGACCTCGAGCTCCCGCAGCCACGCGACGACTTCGTCGATCGGCGTGACGAACGCCCGGCGGTTCGTGGGCAAGGGGAGGGTCTGCGCTTCGCCGACGACGACGGGCTCCCCGCCCACGAGGCGGACGCGCGGCGTGGGTACGAAGCGAAGGCGATCGGTGTCGAGGTGGAGGACGGCCGCCGGGGGAGCCGTCTCGCCTCGGGCGTCGATGACCACCGTCGGTGTCTGCAGCAGGTAGCCCCAGTTGACCGTCGGGGCGAGCTCCAGGCCGCGCAGCCGCTCGTGCAGGTGCTCGAGCTGCGATCCGACCGCCGTGGCCAGGGGGTCGACGCCCGCGCGGACCCGAGCGTCGAGGCGACCGAGCATTGCGTGGGCGCGGCGCAGGGCGTCGACGGCGCGCCGTCCCTCCTCGTCGAAGTAGGTCCAGGGACGCCTGCATCGGCGGTGGGCGCAGGGATCGTTTCCGAGGTCCGCGAGGCCCGCGATGGGTCCGTCGGCGCGGCGGAAGAACTCGAGGAGCTGCATGAGCGCGTGGCGACTGCTCTGCTCGGCCCAGGACGAGGGCTGTCCGCCTTCGAGCACCTCGATGGCCCGCAGGGCGTCCATGCTCTCGGAGAAGTAGGGACCCGCGGCGACTTCCGTCAACTCGTCGTGCAGGTAGGAGGTCACGCCCCTTGCGTCCACGCCCAGCGCCTCGGCCACCTCGGCAACGCTCGCTCCCCCTTGGCCGAGGTGGTCGAGCAGCAAGAGGTCCGTGGCGGCGACGGCTCGGAGATAACGTGCGTCGAGGCGGTCAAAACGGCGCTCGGCGGCGCTCACGATGGCGCCGAGCTCGGCGATGGCCGAGAGCGTGCTGGGACCGTAGGGCACGAGGCGCTCGCGGGCGCGGCGCACCTCGGGGTGTTCGAGCTGTGCGGCGGCGCTCGTCGGCCCCAAGAGCGTGAGCGCGAGCGCGGCCAGGACGAAGAGACGTGGCGGATGCATGTCTCAGCGCGGCTGCAACGGGTGTTCCGTCGCGACGAAGCCACCCTCGCCGCAGGATGCACGCCGAACTGTTCGCGCGGCGCGGGCCGCGGCACCACCCCATGGTCGATTCGACCAACGCCTTCCCTCGCGTATGCTGGCGGGCGATGACGGCGATCCTGGTGGTGGACGACGAGCAGGAGGTGCTCTCCACGGTCACGCGCGTGCTCCGGCGGGAGGGTGCGGAGGTGGCCACCGCCCGAGACGGAGCGGCGGCGCTGGAGCGGCTAAGAACCGGGGCCTTCGATCTGCTCCTGACGGACCTCTCGATGCCGCGCATGACGGGCCTCGAGCTGCTCGCGGCGCTCCGCGAGGCGCAGATGGCCGTTCCCACCTTGGTCATGTCCGGAGCCGGCACCATCCCCGACGCGGTGAAAGCTGTGCAGCTCGGCGCCGTGGACTTCCTGGAGAAGCCGGTGGGCAGGGAGCGGTTGCTGGTGAGCGTGGAGCGTGCGCTCGAGGTGCACCGTCTTCGGGAAGAGAACGCGGAGCTGCGCCGGGCCGCGCGCGGTGAGGACGAGATCGTCGGCACGACTGCCGCCATGGAGGCCCTCAAGCGCCTCGTCCTCAAGGTTTCCCGCTCGGAGGGCCGCGTGTTGATCCTCGGCGAGAACGGCACGGGCAAAGAGCTCGTCGCCGCGGCGATCCACCGCAACTCGGCGCGGGCCGAGGGTCCCTTCATCAAGCTCAATTGCAGCGCGGTGCCCGCGGACCTCGTCGAGAGCGAGCTCTTCGGGCATGAACGAGGCGCTTTCACGGGGGCCGTGTCCTCGCGTCGTGGTCGTTTCGAGCTCGCTCACGGCGGGACGCTCTTCCTCGACGAGATCGGCGACATGCCGCTGGCGATGCAGACGAAGCTGCTCCGGGTGCTCCAAGAGGGGCAGATCGAGCGCGTCGGAGGCAGCCGAACCATCGACGTCGACGTGCGGGTCATCGCGGCGACTCACCGGGATGTGCCGGCGATGGTCGAGGAGGGGAGCTTTCGCGAGGACCTCTATTACCGCCTCAACGTGGTTCAGATCGAGGTGCCGCCGCTGCGCGAGCGCCTCGACGACGTGCCGCTCTTGGCGGAGCTCTTCCTTCGGCGCGCAGCCGAGCGCAACCGTCGCTCCGTGCGGCGCTTCGACGAGGCCGCCCTCATCGCGCTCAAGGGCTACGACTACCCTGGGAACGTGCGGGAGCTGCAGAACCTCATCGAGCGCATGGTCATCCTCGCCGAAGGAGAAGTCCTCGGCGCCGACGACGTGGAGGCCGCGCTGCCGGGTCGGCGCGCCGGCAAGGAGGCGCTCTACCGCCCGGGCCGCACCCTCAAGGAGCTCCTCGAAGACGTCGAGAGGACCATCCTGCGGCAGGCCATTGCGGCCCACGGCGGGCGGGCGGCCGCCGCACGCGCCCTCGAAGTCGAGCGGAGCTTCTTCTACAAGAAGTGCAAGCGGCTGGGGATCGCGGAGGACTGACGTCCCTGCGCGGCGGCGGTCGTGCCGGCGCTCGAAGCGTGCGGTCGAAGCGGCCACGGAGTGGTGGGAGCTTCCACGGCATCGAGGCTATCTCTTGGCAATTGCATCCCTTCGGGCCTGGCATGTCGCCTGCACAGCTCGTCTGGCGAAAGGGTCTTCCGAATGCATGCTGCCATCCTCGCACCGAGAAGCTGGGAGCTTCTCCAAGCCTGCCGAGCCGGTCGGCTCGAACCGGAGTTCTTCAGCCACGTCCTGGCGGCGCGCCACTGGCTTGGTGACGCCGACGACGTGCGCTGCCTGATCGTCGATCACCAGATCGAGGGGCTCGAATCGTTCTTGTCATGGCTCCGAGGCCACCCGAGGTGGATGTCGATCCCCGTCGTCGCCCTCGTGGAGGCGCCGCGGACTCAGACCTTCGTGCACGTCCTCGCCGCCGGCGCCGACGATGCCGTCGCCCACGACGACGCCATCGGCTTGGCTCAGCGGATCGCGGCCGTCGCCAGGCACGAGGTGAAGCGGCCGGAGGCGTTCAAGGGGCAGGCGCTCGTCGCCCACCCGGACGTTGGCGTGCGGCGGCTCGTCGGCCGCTACCTCCGCTACGCAGGTTTCGACCCGTCCTTTGCGGTGACCGACGAAGAGATCGTCGCCCGCGCGTCCGACTGCCGCCTCATCGTCGCTTCCGTGGAAGGGCTCGATCCGCTCGGGGTCGTCCGCCGCCTTCGAGGGAGCGCCGCGGGGGCCGACACGCCCGTCCTCTGGTTGACGCCCGAAGCGGACGCCGGTCCCGTGCGTGCGCTCTTTGCGGGTTGTCCGGGCGTCGGCGTCTCGCCCCAGACGGCACCGAGCGACAACCTGCTCTTCCGCGTCAACGAGCTCTTGGCCGGGGACGCGGTGAACGCTCGAGACTCCCGGCGCCTGCTCGTGAGCACCATCTGCGCGTACCGACCCGCCGGCGCTCGAGTTCCCGTCCACGGGTTGACCTACAACCTCTCGCGGAGCGGACTCTACGTTCGAAGCCTCGCGCCGCTCGCCCGCGGCACCGACCTCTGGTTCGAGCTGCAGCCGTCGCCGGAGGCCTCCTGGATTCATCTCCGAGGCGAGGTCGTGTGGGCGCGCAGCCCGAGCGATACGGCGGGCGTGCCGTGCGGTTTTGGTGTCCAGATCCGCGAGGCGGAGTGCTCGCCGCGTGATCTTCGAATTTGGCTCGATGCCTACACGACGCTCCTGGAGCACGACGAGGCCGAGCTGACCGCTGGGCGCTCGACCGTACCGGCGCCCTTCGAGATGGGAGCGGTCGGATGATGAATTTCACAGCAGAGGCCAACATCGCCAACGGACCCTTGCAGCGGCGCGTCCTCGTCGTCGACGACGACCCGGTCTCACGTCGCGCCCTCGCCCGATCCCTTCGCCGGGTGGGCATCGCCGTCGTCGCCGCCGAGGACGGCCACCAGGCGAGCGACGTCCTCTCGCAGGTCGAGG
>JALVDI010000163.1 GCA_027009115.1 Polyangiaceae bacterium
CGAAGCTCCGAAGGAGCACCGAAGACGACGCCCACGACCGGCGGTCCGTCGCGTCGAAGACGGTGGGCGGCGCGCTCCGGAGCCGAGGCTTTCGCCCCTGCCGCCTTCTTCTTGCGTCCTTTCTTCCGCGTCGATGCCGCAGCCGGGCTCGGCGAAGCGGCGTCCGCCTTCTTCTTGCGCTTCTTCTTGGGCGTCGACTCGCTGCGGGCCACGGTCCCGATCCCTAACACGGATCGCGGAAGGACGGCCCCTCCGGCTGCGGTCACGGAAGCGAACCCGACTCGGCCGTGGTCCCGGAGCCCTGCGGCGCCCGAGTCCCGCGCGCCCGGTAGCCGCGGCGACCGCTAGGAGCTATGGTCCGGCCCTCGCATGCACGTCCTCTTCATCACCGCCAGCCACGAGCCTTTCAGTGACGGCCCCGCCGCGGAGTTCTGCGGCGCGCTTCCCAAAGGGTTGCGCGCCCTCGACCTCGACGTGTCGGTCCTCTCGCCCCTCTACCGCGGCATCGACCCGCAGGAGCACTCGTTGGCTCGTCGCCTGACCAAGGTCGAAGTCGACCACGACGGCCAACGCTACGCCTGCGAGCTCTACACCGGGCGGACCGTCTCGGGCGTGTCGACCGTCTTCGTCGGCCACGAGTCGCTCTTCCACCAGGTCGACCGCCTCGACGAAGGCGACGAGGCCTCGATCGCGCGCCGGGCGGCCGTCTTCGCCAAGGCCACCGTGGCCATCGTGAACGGCTCCGACACGCCCTTCGACGTCGTGCACGGGCACGGCTGGGTGGGCGCCGCGAGCCTCGCCGCTCTCGCGGAAGCTGGCTCGGCGATCCCCCGGGTACTCACGCTGCATGGCGAGACCGGCGCTCTGGCGGACGCCGCCGTCGAGTCCGGGGCGTCCGTCGCCGCGAAGCTCACGGTCGGCTCGTCGCGCTACGCCGCCGAGCTCAGCCAGCGGCTGGGCATCGACGAGGACCACGTCGTGGGCATCGCCCCCGGCATCGACGGCTCCATCTGGAACCCCATCACCGACGCGCACCTGCCGGCCCGCTTCGATCCCGTCGACCTCGGGGGCAAGCATCGATGCAAGGCAGAGCTTCAACGCGAGCTCGGCCTGCCCGTCCGAGCCGAGGTCCCGCTGCTCACCGTCGATGGGGCCCCCGGAGGCGACGACGGACTCGCCCTCCTGGTGCAGGTCGCCTCGCAGCTTCTGCGCAACGACATCCAGATGGCGGTCCTCGCCGGCGAGGGCGAGGATGGTGCGCTGGTGGCCGCCTACGAGGAGCTCTGGGATCGGTGGCCGGATCGTATCCAGGTACGCACCAGCCCGACCGAACAACTTCGACATCGCATCTACGCCGGCGGCGACCTGATGCTCGTCGCCCCCAGACGCGCCCCCTCCGGGGCCCCCGCCATGCGCGCTCACCGCTACGGCGCAGTGCCCATCGCGCACGAAACCGGCGCCCTGGCCGACGTGGTCGTCGACTGCGATCCCAAGCTCGAAACAGGGACCGGCTTCCTGATGTCGCCCTACTCCCCCGAAGCGCTCCTTGGAGCGGCGCGCCGCGGGTTCGCCGCCTACGCGCTGGGCGACGCCTTCGGCGCCCTCGTCGGTCGGGTCATGCGCCTCGACCACAGCTGGGAACGAAGCGCCCGCCTCTTCGACCGCCTCTACGCATCCCTCTTCGAGGAGGACACCGACGAAGAGGGCGAAGCCTGATCGATCTTCAGCGGTTGGTCGGGCAGCGTCGCGTCGGTCGTTCGCACGTAGTTTGGTTCGAGGCGCGCCGGGTCGTCACCGCCGCGCGCCTGGTACCGGAGCCACCCTTCGAGCCCGAGGGCGCCGGCGTCGAGGGCCGGAGCCGGCGGAAGGTCGAGCCCGAGCGCGCTGTCGGCCAGAACCGGCCGCAGGTCCCCGAGGAGCTCGAGGGCCCGCGCCGGGCGAGCCAGGAAAGGAGCCCGGAGCGGGACTGCCGGCCCCGCCTCGCAACGGAAGGCCCCTCCGTAGACCTCGCCCCGACCGGCGTCCACGAGCAGCGCCACCTCCGAGCCCCCGACGCTCCGGGCGCGGGCTGCCAGGGAGTCGACTCCCACGACCTCCACGCCGGCGGCCAGCGCCAGCCCTTTGGCCGTCGCCAGACCGACGCGGGTGCCGGTGAAGCTCCCGGGCCCGACCCCAACGACAACCAGCCCCAGGTCGCGCAGCGCCCATCCTGCCTCGTCCAGCAGGCGCGTGAGCGCTCGGAGGAGCCCCTCGGCGGGCCGTCCGTCGTGGGCCCGGCGCGCCACGACCGCGCCCCCTTCGAGGATGGCCAGCCGGGCGCCCCGACCGGATGTGTCCACGGCCAGTAACTTGGGGGGCTGCTCCATATGGGTTGCAATAGGCGAGATACGCGGGCCGTGCTAGACCCCTGCTCCTCCGAATGCTCCACCTCCTCCAGCCCACCCCACCAAGCTGGGTCCAGGCCGCGGCCGCCGAGGTCGACACGCTCCTGGCGGATCACGCCCACTGCGAGTTGAAGGCCGCGCAGAGCGCCCTGTCCCTCGTGGCGCGTTTCGGCAGCGAGCACCCGCTCCTCGTCGAGCCTCTGACGGCGCTCGCCCGCGAGGAGACACAGCACTTTCGCTTGGTCTACGAGCGCATCCAGGCCCGCGGGGGCGACGTCGGTGTGCCGGCCCGCGACGACTACGTCCGCGCACTCCGGAGCGCCGCTCGGCAAGACGCCGAGCACCCCCTGCTCGATCGACTCCTCATCTGCGCCCTCATCGAGGCGCGCTCTTGCGAGCGCTTCAAGGTGCTCTCGGAAGGGCTCCCCGACAAGACCCTCGCCGATTTCTATCGCGGCCTGATGGCCGCCGAAGCGCGTCACTTCACCCTCTTCGCGGGGCTGGCCGAGGGCGTCTTCGGCGCCGGCGCTCGGGCCCGGCTGGCGACCCTCGCTCGACGCGAGGCCGCCGTTGCCCGCCACCTCCCCCTCGGCCCCACGGTGCACGGATGAACGACAAGGCCCCCGAGGAGACCTCCTGGCAGCGGTTCAAGGCCAACGTCCGCACAATCGGCGGGGCGGTCCTGCTCGCGGCCTTCATCCGCATCGTCTTGTTCGAGGCCTTCGAGATCGACGGTCCTTCGATGGAGCCGACCCTCCAGCACGGCGACCGCGTCGTCGTCGCCAAGATGCTCTACGGCTTGTTCCTTCCGACCATGCACGAGGCGGTGGAGGTGTGGGGCAGCCCCGAGGTCGGCGACGTCGTGATCGTCAACAGCCCAGCGGACGGCGTGGACATCGTCAAGCGGGTGATCGCGGTGGGCGGCGACACCATCGAGATCCGCAACGGACAACTCATCCGCAACGGCGAACCCATCCCGCGCCGTCTCATCGGGCCCTGCGAAGAGGGGCAGCAGAAGGAGCCCAACGAGCGCTGCCGAGTCTACGAGGAGGTCCTCGAAGGCAAACGCTACCGGGTCTCCTTCGAGGAGTCGTGGTTGGACTTCGACCGGGGTGAGCTGCGCATCCCCGAAGGGCATATCTACATCCGCGGCGACCATCGCGACCACTCGAACGACAGCACCAACCCGCTCATCGGCCCCGTGCCGGTCTCGCGCGTCAAGGGTAGGGCGCTCTTCATCTATCTCAGCTGCGACGAGCGCGCAGAGGGCTTCTTCTTCTGCGGTCGCCCCCGTTGGGACCGCTTCTTCGCTGCGGTCGAATAGCAATCCAACAGACGAGCCGGCATCGCGGGAAGCTCAGCCCGTGACGCGGAGCCGCCGCGAGACCCGGTTGCCCGGACGCACGAGGGCGCGCCGCGGACGGTCCGCGGGCAGCGCATCGAAGGCCCGCTTCCACGCGCGGAAGGACCCCCCGGCCCGAACCGCGTCGAGGACCGCCCGCCCCTCCGGCCGCCCTCCCTGCGCGAGCATGTACTCGACCCAGGTCCAACGTGCGCTCGTCGCCCGCAGCTCGACGCGACCCCTCACTCCACGACGCAGCCGCTTGAGTCGCCCGTCGATGGTGCCGATCCCGGCGAACTCCGCGCCATCGAGGGGCGTGTTCCGCTTGGCGCAGAACGGTGAGATACCAAGCGAGAGCGGCGCGATCTTCGCCAGCTCCAGCGAAAACTCGATGAGCTCGTCGATGTCCTCGTCGGTCTCCGTGGGCAGACCGACCATCATGTAGAGCTTGAGCCGCCGCATGCCGTGGCGCTTGACGAGCTCCGCCGAACGCAGCAGCGCGTCGTCCGGCGCTCGCCGCTGGATCAAGCGACGAAGGCGAGCGCTGGCCCCGTCGGCGGCTGTCGTCAAGACCGTCTGCCCGCCACGCACCAGGGCCGCGACGAAGCGATCGTCGAGCCGGTCGGCCCGCAGCGACGAAAGCCCCACCTCCCGCCCGCTGTCGACGAGAGCCTCGACGATCTCGGTGATCTTCGGGTGGTCGGTGGTCGCGGCGCCCACGAGCCCCACGCGCCGCGCCTGCTCGGGTACGTACGCGAGCACCCGCGCCGGGTCGAACAAACGCATGCCGCCGTTGGTGGAGCGACGCATGACGCAGTACTCGCAGCCACGGTGACAGCCGCGCTCGGGCTCCACCAGGAACATCTCCCGAAGCTCGGTGTGCGGCGTCAGGATCTGGGAGCGCGCCGGCAACCCTTCGTCGTCGGCGCGCGCCACCGGGGGCATCGCGTCCCCATGAAGCGCGGGCACGAAGCAGCTCGGGATCTCGCGCGCCAGGACCGCCAGCGCCTCGTCGCGACCGCGGGTGCCAAAGAGCACGTCCAGCGCCTGGTGCACGGTCTGGTCCGCCTCCCCCATGAGCACGGCGTCCACGTAGGGCGCAAGAGGCAGCGGGTTGGAAAAGGTCAGTGGTCCCCCGGCGAGGACGAAAGGATGCCGCGTCGGGTCCCGATCCTCCGCCAGCGGGGGGATCCCGGCCAGCTCGAGGGCCTCGATCAACCCCGCGATCTCCAGCTCATAGGCCACGCTGACGCCGACGACGGGGTAGTCTCCGACGGGGCGCTCGGCCTCGTAGGTGAACAGGGGGATCCGCGCCGCCCGGAACGCCTCGGTGTCCTCCGGGAGGAAGGCACGGTGCGCTGCGCGGCCCGGCGCCTCGTTGATGCTCCGGTAGATGGTCTGAAATCCCAGAGACGACATGCCCACGTGGTACGGGCTCGGGTACAGCAGGCAGAGGCTCTCGGGCGCGTCGCGCACGAGGGTCCCTACCTCGTCGGCCATCCGCGCCCGCACCCGGGCGCGCTCGTCGTGGGCGCTCACCTCCGGAGGTTATGGGGGCGTCCGCTCCAGACCGCAACGCCCACTCCTCGGAAGCTCTCAGCCGAGGATCATCGTCTCCTGCAGCAGCTCCCCGGTCGCGAACCGCCGAAGGTTCCAGCGCGCGAAGAGCTCGGCCTCTTCCCCCGCGAGGAGATAACGCGCGAGCAGCTGGCCCATGATCGGGGCCATCATGAACCCGTGACCCATGAACCCGGCGAGGAGCACGAAGCCCTCGAGCCCATCGACCTCTCCGACGATCGGGCTCCCGTCGGGGGTGATGTCGTAGCAGCCCGCCCACTGCCGCAGCACCCGCACGTGTCCCAGCCGCGGCACAAGCCCCGTGAGTGCCCGGGCATAGAGCCCCAAGAAACGCAGGGAGCTCCTTTGGTCGAGCCCCTCGGGCACCTGCTCGTTCGAGATGCCGCCCACGAGCTCCCCCCGCATCGACTGGCTGAAGTAGAGCCCCGTCGCGAGTTCCGCCACGAGTGGCTTGAGGAAAGGCTTGAGCGGCTCCGTGGCGCAGATCTCGTGACGGTGGGGCCGGTTGGGCATCTCCACTCCCACCAGGCGGGCGACCTCCGGACTCCAGGCTCCCGCGGCGTTCACCACCAGAGGCGTGCGCACCTTCCCGAAGGGTGTCGCGACGGCGGTCACGCGCCGTCCGTCGGTCTCGATGCCGATGAGCTCCGTGAACGGAAAGATGCCGACCCCGAGCCGGCGGCAGGCGGCGGCATAACCCCAGACGAAGGGCCAGGGAAACACCACCGCGTCCTGGGGGTTGTAGCTGGCGACGACGATCGCATCGGTCGCGAGCTCGGGCACGATGCGCCGACACTCCGCCGCGTCGACGAGCCGCGTCGGCAGCCCGTGGGCGCGCTGCAACTCGACGCTCCGGGCCAGCTGCGCGGCGCGCTCCGAGCTCCGGGCCAGAAACAGGTAACCGCCCCGCCGAAACCAGACGTTGATGCGCATACGCGTCGCGAACTCCGCACAGATCGCGAGCGATCGCTTCATGAGACGGATGTTGATCTCGCTCGACCACTGCGAGCGCACGCCCCCGCCGTTTCGCCCGGAGGCGCCGCCGCAAAGGTACCCCTTGTCGAGCACCACCACCCGACCCACGCCTTCGAGAGCCAGGTTGTATGCCGCCGACAGGCCCATGATCCCGGCACCCACGACCACCACGTCCGCGTCCTCGGGAAGGTCGCGCGGATCGCAGACGACCGTGCTCATCGCGGCTCCGGCTCGTCGACGAGCTTGGCCAGGCGCGCCAGAGCCAACGGGCGGACGGGCGGCCGCGCGGTGAAGGGCCGCTCCGCATCGTCGCCGCCGGCGCTGGCGATCATCTGCCCGCAGAGGGCCACGCACTGCTTGCCCTGGCACCATCCGGTGCCGAAACCGGTGTAACGCTTGACGCTCTCGATGTCGCGATAACCGCTCTGCACCGCCTCCTCGAGGTCGTGCAAAGTGACGTCCTCGCAACGACACACGACGATCTTGTCAGAGGCCTGCGCTGGGAGCGGTGCCGGCGCCGAGCGCGGCGGTGGCCGGACGAGCGGGGGCGACGGAGCGAGGCCCGCTCCCTTCGCCGCGCAGCGCCCCACGGCCTCGGCTCGCGCGCGGTCAAAGAGCCGGCCGGTGACTCGACCGAGCGCAAAGGTCCCCGGAGCATGGGTGCGGCCGTCGTCGTCAGCGAGGACGACGAAGCCGCGCCCGTCCCAGGCCACCTCGCCGCCGGCCTGGGCTGCCACGGCATAGGCGGCGCTGCGGACCCCGTCAAAAACGAGCGCGTCGCAGGGCAACCGCCGTCCGTCGACGACGATGGCCTCGACCCTCGGGCGCCCCTCGACGGCGCTCACCTGCGTCGGCGCAAAGGGCCCGAGGACCTGCTCAGGACCGAGGACCGTGGCCGCGCGATCGAGCGCCGCACCCCAGCCAACCAGCGCGACGCGACCTCCGACGGCGATGCCCCACTGCAGCGCGCGCAAGGCTGCCCGCGCGCTGAACACTCCGGGCCGGTCGGCGCCGGCGATGGGAGGAGGCACGGGGTCGGTGCCGGTCGCGACGACCAGGCTCCCGCAGCGCACGCGCAGCAGCCCTTCCGCGTCTTCCAGCAGGACCCATCGCACCGCTTCGTCCGTCGGTTCCCGCCCTGCGAAGCCCACCGCCGGCTCCTGATAGACAGCCACGGCGCCGACGCCGCGACGCGCGTCGACGGGCGGCCCGAGCACCGGAACCGACTCACCCAGCAGCCCCGCTTCGCCACCGAAGGTCTGCTGCTCTTCGACGAGAAGCACGGACGCGCCCTCTCGAGCCGCGGCGTTCGCGGCGACGATCCCGCTGCGTCCCCCGCCGACGACCAGGACATCGACGTCGAGCTCCCGCGGCGCCACCGCCGACGCCGCCGCGTCGGGCAAGCGACCCACCCCCGCGATCCGCCGCGCCACCTTCTGCATCAGGCGGTTGATGGGCCCGAAGCGGGTGAACATGTGGTGGTGATCCATGCCCTCGGGGAAGAACCAGTCCGTCACCGCGAGCAGATCCACCCGGGCGCTCCCCAGCACATTCTGGGTCTCGACGCGCATGCCGTCCTCGGCACCGACCCGGCAGCTCATCACGTTCGGCACACCGTCGACGCGCATCAGGCACCCGTCGCAGCGCCCCTCCAGGCAGAGAGGCCCGCGCGGACGGTGGTACTTCACGCTCCGACCAAAGAGCGATCGACCCGCCGCGAGCAGCGCCGCCGCGACTGGCTCACCGCGGTCGGCTGCCACACGCTCACCGTCGACGAGGAGCTCGACGGGTTCCTGGATCGGCCGGCGTCGCACGCACATGCCCCGAGCATAGAAGACGCGGTCGCCGCCGGTCACCCCGTCGCAGCGACAGGCCGAAGAGCAACGCCGAGGTTGCCCGCGGCCGCGGCACCCCGCCGCGCCTCAGAACGGGGCCCGGGAAGGCTGCGCCTGCGTCCCGGGCTCCCCGGAAGATGGCCCGGCCTCCCCCGCCGGTGTCGCCGGCTCCTCCTGAGAGGATGAAGCCGCCTCCCCCAAAGCCGCCTCGTTCGGCGTCAACACGAGCTCGACCTCGCGACGCTCGCCTCGCGGCACCGACACCGTGACGCTCGCGTCCCGAAACAGCGGGTGCCAGGCGTGGAGCTCCACCTCCTGGTCGGCGGGCACCTCGAGCTCGAAACGCCCGCCCGCCTCGGTGACCGTGTGCACCGGGTGGTAGACGACGACCACGTCGGTCCGGCCACAGGGGGCGGCGAAACCACATCGGATGGCCTGGACGCCCCCCCGATCGAGGGCGATGCGTCGGGGCGTGCCCTTGAGCAAGCCCTCCATGAAGCTGGTGCGGCCGACCGCGATCATGAAGGGGTAGTCGCTCTCGTTCGAGAGGACGAGGGTGTCGCCGCGGGTCGCCGTCACCAAGGGCGGTTGAAGGCGACAGGCTCGGATGCGCACTTCGCGCTCCTGCGGCTCCCAGGTCCCCAGCGCCGCGAAAAAGCGCTCCTGATCACCGGTCGCGGTGACCATCACGTTCTCGAGGCCCCCTTCCTCCAGCGTCACCGGCCGGCGTCCGGCCTCGGGATCCACTCCTGCACACTCCGCCGGCAGCTCAGCCATCGGCCCCCCGCCTGCGAGCGCCTCGGGGGGGTACATGGGCAGCTCTGCGCCTTCGGCCAGCCGCACGCGCCCGCGGACAACCCCGACGCGCCGGAGAGGTGCCGGGCCTTCGGGCCCCTCTGACGCGTTTGCCTCGGCCGTCGACTCCGGCGTCTGGCTCCCCGGCCGCTCGCCGCGGCAGCTCCCGCAACCCCAGAGCAGTAGCAGCGTCAGGAGCGATCGCATGGGCGGTCTACGCGACGAGCTGCTGGGCCGCCTGCACAGCGAGGTCGAGGAACCAACCGGGCATCAGCCCCAGCTCCATGACCGCGAGCCCGGCAATGGAGAGTGCGGTGACCACGTAGCCCGAGCGCATGGGAACCGCGAGAACCTGACCCTTCTCCGGCTCCTTCATGAACATCACGACGATGACCCGGAGGTAGTAGTAGGCGCCCACGGCGCTGCTGAGCACACCGAGCAAGGCGAGCCAAACCATGCCGCCACCGCTGTGCACGGCCGCGTTGAAGACGTAGTACTTGCCAAAGAAGCCGGCCGTTGGGGGAAAGCCCATCAACGACAGCACGCCGATCACGAAGGGCAGCGCGGCCATCGGATGCCGGCGCCCCACCCCACGCAAATCGTCGTAGCTCACGGCCTCTCGCCCCTTGGAACCCATGAGGATCAACGAGCCCAACGCGAGGGCGTTCGAGACGGTGTAGGCCAGCAGGTAAAAAAGCACCGCGCTGATGGCCTCGTCGCCGACCCGAAACACCGCCACGACGCCCACCAGAACGTAGCCGGCGTGCGCGATGGACGAATAAGCCAGCATCCGCTTGATGTTCTGCTGCGAGACTGCGGCGAAGTTTCCGTAGACCATCGAGAGCGCCGCGAGGGCTGCGAGCGCCGGAGGCCAACCGCTCGCCTCGCTCATGCTCATCGGATCGCCGAAAGCGACGACCAACACCCGAAGGAACACAGCGAACGCGGCGGCCTTGACCGCCACGCTCATGAACGTGGTCGCCGGGGTCATGGCGCCCTCGTAGGCATCCGGCGTCCACATGTGGAAAGGCACCGCGCTCACCTTGAAGGTGAGCCCGACGACGACGAGCAGCATCCCGGCCAGCACGAGGCGTGGGTCTGCCCCCGCCGCGATCCCTTCGGCGATCCCGGCGTAGTCCGTGTGCCCCGTCGCCGCATAGAGCAACGCCGAACCAAAGAGCAGGATGGCCGCGGCGAAGGAGCCGAGCAGGAAGTACTTCATGGCGCCCTCGACCGCCCGCGCGCTCGCGCGGCGGAACGCAACCAGGGCGTATACCCCGAGAGACATCGTCTCGAGGCCGACGAAGAGCGACAGGAGGTCCACGCTGCGGGCGAGGACCATCGCACCGAAGGCGCTGAAGAGCGTGAGGACGTAGAACTCGCCCCGCTCGTATCCGTGCTCGCGGAGGTAGCCTCCGGCCAGAAGCGTGGAGAGCGCCGCTCCGGTGCAGATGACCACATCGAAAAAGAGCGCCATCTTGTCGACCGCCAGGTAGCTGGTCAGAAACGCCGGTGTCTGGGGCGCCACCCCGCTCACGAGCGCCGCGAGGCTGACGCATCCGCTCACGCCAAGAGCCACCGAAGTCACCGTCGCGAGCTCCGGCCGCTCCTTGGCAAAGACGTCGGCGAGCATGATGAACAGACCGCCGCCCACCAAGAGCACGAGCGGCGCGACGTGAATCCAAGAGCTCATCGGACACCTCCGGCACGAAGCGCGACCGGCCCTTCCAACGACGCGGAACCCTGAGCCGTGGCGGTTTCTTCCTGGGCGGCAGCCCGCGGATGGAGGTTGGGATGCCACAGGCGCAGCGAGTCGTCTTCGTCGCTCGCCTCCCACTTCTCCTTGAACCCGTCGATGAAGCCGACGACGGCTGGCTCGGACTTCTCCAGGAAGGTAGTGGGGTGCAGGCCGATCCAGAACACGAGCAGAAGCAAGGGCGCCACCGCTACCCACTCGCGCCGGGTCAGGTCGGCGAGCCCTTCGTTCTCCTTCTTGGAGAGGGGGCCCCAGAACATCTTCAGCACCGCATGGAGCATGTACACGGCGGCGAGGATCACGCCCGTCGCCGCGACCAGAGCGAAGAGGCCGCCCCACTGCCCGAAGCCCACGAAGCCATTCGACAGGAAGGCCCCACTCATGATCATGAACTCACCGATGAACCCGTTGGTGCCCGGTAGACCGATGGAGCTCATGGCCACGACGATGAACGCCAAGGCATACCACGGCATGACCTTCGCCAGCCCGCCGAACTCGTCGAGATCGCGCGTGTGCCGCCGCTCGTAGATGACTCCAACCAAGATGAAGAGGGCCCCGGTCGAGACGCCGTGGTTCACCATCTGAAGGATCGCCCCGTTGATACCGTGGGGCGTCATGGCGAACATCCCCAGCGCCACGAAGCCCATGTGGCTGACGGAGCTATAGGCCACGAGCTTCTTGACGTCCTTCTGCACCCACGCGCAGTAGGCGCCGTAGATGATGCCCACCAGCCCGATGGCCGCAATGGTCGGCCCCGCGTACTGGCTGGCGAGGGGAAACATCGGCATGGCGAAGCGCAGGAAGCCATAGGTCCCGAGCTTGAGGAGCACCGCCGCCAGGATGACCGAACCGCCCGTTGGCGCTTGCACATGCGCGTCCGGCAGCCAGGTGTGGAACGGGAACATCGGGACTTTGATCGCGAACGCGACGGCGAAGGCGAGGAAGAGCAGCAGCTGCGCATCGAACGGGAGCACAACGTCCTGCAGCAACGCGAGGTCGAAGGTGTAGGCCCCCGTCAAATCGTGGTAGGCGCCGACGATCCAGAGGATCGCCACGAGCATCAGGACGCTCCCGACCATCGTGTAGAGGAAGAACTTGACGGCCGCGTAGACGCGGTTGGCCCCTCCCCAGACGCCGACGATCAGGTACATCGGCACGAGCATCAGCTCCCAAAACACATAGAAGAGGAAGAGGTCGAGGGCGAAGAAGGCGCCCAACATCCCCACCTCCAACAGCAGGAAGCTGAGGGCGTACTCTTTGAGCTTGGTGTCGATCCCCGTCCAGGAGGCGAAGAGCGCAATGGGGGTCAGGAGCGTCGTGAGCAGAACCAGCCACAACGAGATGCCGTCGACGCCCACCTTGTAGGAGATGCCCAGGCTCTCGACCCAAACGTGCTCGCTGACGAACTGAAAGCCCGGCGCGCCGTAGTCGACAACCTGCAGGGCACCGACCGCGGGGAAGCGATGGAAGAGCTGCTGGGTCAGCTCCACGACCTCTGGGAGCAGCAACAGGCTCAACAGGAAGTTGAACGCGAGGAAGCCCACGGACACCCGCCGGATGGCGTTGGGCCACTGCCGAGGCATGAAGAAGATCACCGCCGCCCCGAGCAGCGGCACCAGGAGCAGCGCGGTCAAGAGGTTCTGGCTCAGCAGATCGGTCATCGGAGCACCTCATCCCGCTCGCCGAGGAGGCGCGCTTGCACTGGAACTCGCCGCGGTGGGTTGGTGAGGGTGATGTCGACGGTCGCCCGGTCGATGTTCCCGAAGGCGTTGCGGACCTCGACGACGGCCTCGACCACTGGGGCCACCGTGATCGACGTCCGCCCGACGAACGCCGACTGGCCCGGCTCCAGGCGCAACTCGTCGGTGTAGAACTCGCCGCCGTGGCGCACGACGGCGGCGTTCGGGCGAAGCACGACGTCGCCTTCGTCGTCGATGAAGACCGCCGCCGGCGTGTCGTCCTCGGCGTCGTTCCGCCGCCACTGGGGGCCGACCACCTCATCGCCCAAGAGCAACGGACGGTGTCCCAGCGAGTGCTCACGGACCTCCCCCCGGCGCCCCGCCACCAGCAGGCGGAAGCCGCGGTAGTCGTCGGGCTCGTAGCGGTGCTCCGCGCGAGCAACGGCGCCATAAACGCTCTCGCCTTCGACCGGATGGAACTCGACGCGCTCGATGCCCTGCGCGTGATCGAGCGCCTCGCGCAGGCGGGAGAGCTTCCCCGGCGGCGGGTGCAGCTCGTAGACGTTGCCCTCGGCGTCCAGCAGACGCCCGAGGGCGGTGCGATCCGCCGGCCATGGGTCGGGCGCCATCGCGGCCCGTACGAGGGCCACGACCCGCGAGACGGCCTCCGGCCCCGCGTCGTCATCGAGGTCCAACACGACGTTCTGGGGCTGCTCCGGCAGGTCGAACCGTCCGTCAGCGTCGAGGTCGAATCGATACTCGTAACCAAATCCTCGGCCCACGCTCAGCGTCGCAGCGTTGCTCGTCGCCTCGACCTCGACCTGGGCGTGCGGATAGAGGAACCACCACCCGAGACCGAGCATACCGACGACCATGACGAGCCCGTAGGCGTGGACGACCCCGTTCTGAATGCGGGTGAAGAGCCAACTGCTCGCGGCCACCAGCGCCGCCGGGAGCTTCGTCAGCAGCGCATCCACGAAGGTCCGATCGATCCGGCCCGAGAACACGGCCAGGCTCTTGTTCAGTCTCAGGATGGTGGCCGCGTAGAGCTCATCGACGCGCCACTTGTCGAAGAGGAAATCGTAGAGCGGCTTGGGCAGCTTCGTCGTGAAGGCGTCCTCGTCCTTGTCCTTGTAGAACGCCCAGGCCCCCGCGATGCCGATGGCCATGGCCCCCAAGCCGGCCACCGCAGCCACGTTCACGGCGCTCATGTTCTCCGGCAGCGAGAGGTTCGTGATCGCCGGCTCCATCCAGTGGCCCCACCAGTGGTACTCCGCCAAGTGCACCCCCGCGAAGGGCAATACGTGCGGCAGCCCCAGCCAGCCGGCGACGACCGCGCCGGTGCCGAGGACGACCAGCGGGAGGGCCATGGGCAGCTCCGACTCATGCGGGTTGGGCGCGTAGCCGTGCCCGTCGCCGCCATGGTCCTCGTCGTGAGCCCCGTCGTGCGCAGTGCTCCGGTACGAACCCGTGAACGTCAGGAAGTAGAGGCGGAACATGTAGAACGCGGTCATCGTCGCGGCGAGGAAGAGCGTTCCCAGCACGAACCACCCGACCCACGGCGCGATCGGCGAGGTCTCCCCGGCAAAGGCGACGTTCGAAGCGCCAAGCAGGATCTCGTCCTTCGAGAAGAAGCCGCTGAAGCCGGGCACACCGGCGATGGCGAGGCAGCTGGCGAGGAACGTCCAGTGGGTCGTCGGCATGAACTTCTTCAGCCCGCCAAGCTTGAAGATGTCGGCGTCCCCGTGAGCGTGGACCGCGTGCATTACGGAGCCGGCCCCAAGGAAGAGGCAGGCCTTGAAGAAGGCATGCGTGAAGACGTGGAAGAAGCCGGCCGCGAAGGCGCCGACGCCCACGGCCGCGAACATGAAGCCGAGCTGACTGACCGTTGAGTACGCGAGGATCTTCTTCATCTCGCGCTGCACCACCGCGATGGTCGCCGCGATGAACGCGGTCACCGAACCCACGACGGCGATCACGCTCATGGCCTCGGGCGACTGCAAGAAGACCGGCGAGAGCCGGCAGCACAGATAGACGCCCGCGGTGACCATCGTCGCGGCGTGGATGAGAGCAGACACGGGCGTGGGGCCCGCCATCGCGTCCGGCAGCCAGACATAGAGGGGTACCTGTGCGGACTTGCCCGTGCACCCGAGGAACAAGAACAGGCAGGCGACCGTCGCCATGGCGCCGAGCTCGGCGTTGCCCAAAGTCATGGTCCGCTGCAGCTCCGGGGCCGCGGTGTTGATGGCCTCGAACTCAAAG
>JALVDI010000164.1 GCA_027009115.1 Polyangiaceae bacterium
GCCGCCGGGAGGCGAACCGCCGGGAGGCGAACCGCCGGGAGGCGAACCGCCGGGAGGTGCGCCGAAGCCGCCGCCGGGAGGCGAACCGCCGGGAGGCGAACCGCCGGGAGGTGCGCCGAAGCCGCCGCCGGGAGGCGAACCGCCGGGAGGCGAACCGCCGGGAGGTGCGCCGAAGCCGCCGCCGGGAGACGAACCGCCGGGAGGTGCGCCGAAGCCGCCGCCCGACGCTTCGTCCTTTGGGTCGCGATCCCCGGTCGTTCCGCCCGCCGCGCCGAACTGGCCGGCGTCTTTCCCCGGAGTCTCGGAGGTCCCCGGCGTCTGGCCCGGCGGCGTCATCGGCCCCAGCATGGTTTGCTGGAAGGCGAGGTCCTTCTTGGGCGCTTCCTGGGAGCCTCCCCCGGGCGGCCCGGCAGGTGACCCGCCAGGGGTTGGGGGCGTGGGTGCAGTCACCCCCGCCATCATCATCGTGCCCTTGAACTTGCCGGGCTTGCGAGCGCCAGGCTTGGTGAGCTGAGTCCCACACGACGCGCAGGCGTTCGCCTCGTCGGTGTTGGGCTTTCCACAATTCGGACAGTAGACCGTCACGGAGCTCCTCGCGGCGAGTGAGGGCGCGGCGCGCCCCGCCAATGTTGGAGTCGGGGGAAGCGAAGCCCCCCAACGATTGGGCGCTACCCTAGCCAGAAATGCGAGCCGAGGAAAGGGCCATTTGTCCCGTATTTCCCCGCAGATTCGTCTATTTCGGCGCCGCGCGGGGCTCCCTTGACAGACGGGGGCTGCGAGCCTAGCGTCCCGTCGCCTCGCCGTCGGCGAGCGCGCCTTTTTTTCCAGGCAGTTACACAGCTATGGCCTTCGCCCTCACTCCTGAGCGAGAACGAGAAGTCGAAGAGCTGCTCAGCCATTATCCCAACCGGCGAGCGGCTCTCATCCCTGTCCTTTGGGTCTGCCAGCGGCAACACGGCTGGATCAGCCCGGAGGTGATCGACTGGGTCGCTCGCCGTCTCGAGCTGTCCACCGCCGTCGTCAAGGGCGTGGTGACGTTCTATACGATGTTCTTCGAAGAGCCGGTGGGCGAGCACGTCATCTGGGTGTGCCGGACCCTCTCCTGCGATCTTCGGGGAGCGAAGGCGATTCAGGAGCACCTCGAGGAGAAGCTGGGCTGCAAGGCGGGCCACACCTCGAAGGACGGCAAGTTCACGCTGCTCAAGGCCGAGTGCTTGGCCGCCTGCGGGCAAGCTCCGATGGTCCAGATCGACGACGACTACTTCGAGAACCTGACCCTCGCCAAGCTCGACGGAATCATCGAACGGTTCCGCGGGGAGGCCTCATGAGCGACGAGTTCCAGCCGCTGTTGACGTCCCGCTATGGCATCGAAGGGAGCCACACCCTCGCGGTGGCAGAGAAGCACGGCGCCTATCGGACGGCGCGCCGCGCGCTCACGATGATGAGCCCCGAGCAGATCAAGGAGGAGGTCAAGAAGGCGTCGCTTCGGGGCCGCGGAGGGGCAGGGTTCCCAGCCGGCGTGAAGTGGGGCTTCCTCAACCCGAAGGAGGGCGAGGAGGTCTACCTGGTCGTCAACGGCGACGAGAGCGAGCCAGGGACCTTCAAGGACCGAACGATCATGAATCAGGATCCCCACCGGCTCATCGAGGGGATCCTCATCACCTGTTGGGCGATCGGCGCACACACCGCCTACATCTATGTGCGGGGCGAGCTCAAGCACTCCATCGACTCCCTCGACGCCGCCCTCGCGGAGGCGCGGACCAAGGGCTACGTGGGCGATCGCCCCTTCGGGAAGCCGCACCCCATCCACATCTGGACCCACTCCGGCGCCGGCGCCTACATCTGCGGCGAGGAGACGGCGCTCCTCAACAGTCTCGAAGGCCGTCGGGGCGAGCCGCGTCTCAAGCCTCCTTTTCCGGCGGTCAAGGGGGCCTTCGGGATGCCTACGATCGTCAACAACGTCGAGACGATCTCGGCGGTGCCCGACATCGTGGAGCTCGGCGGCGAGCGCTGGTGTTCCCTGAGCCGTTTGGCCCCGACGGACGGCGGCGTGCGCCTCTACGGCATCAGCGGGCACGTGAAGAAGCCCGGTATTTATGAAGCGCCCGTGGGGATCACGATGCGCGAGCTCATCTACGACTACGGCGGCGGGATGCTCCACGACGACCACCCTCTCAAGGCGGTCATCCCGGGGGGGTCCTCGACTCCGGTGCTGCGTCCCGACTGGACCGTCGACGCGCCAAACGAGGATCACCCCCTGCACGCCTGGCACGGCAAGAGTGAGCTCGACGTGCCCATGGGCGTCGACACCTACCGCGCTCTGGGCACCATGCTCGGGACCTGCTGCGCCACCGTCATGGACGACACCGTCAACATGGTCGAGGCGTGCCGAAACCTCATGCGCTTCTACCGCCACGAATCGTGCGGGCAGTGCACGCCCTGCCGCGAAGGTGGCGCCTGGCTCGTCGACGTCCTCGACGGTTTGCTCAGCGGGCGCGGCAAGGTCGACGACGTGAACATGCTCGTCGACATCGCCAACAACATGATGGGCAACACGATCTGTGCTTTCGGGGAGGGCACGGCGATGCCGCTCCTCGGCTTCGTGCAGCGATTTGCCGACGAATTCGTGGAGGTCGCCAAGCGCGGCCTGCCGCTCGATGTGCGTCACGACGAGAGCACACGAGCGCTCGTCAAAGGAGGCGTGGCCGCATGACGACCGCCAAGTTCATCCTCTTCGCGCTCAGCGCTCTCGTGGCTTTGGGTGGGGCCCTCGGGACCGTCGCCGCGCGCCGCCCGCTCCGCGCAGCGATGTCGCTGCTGATCCACATCATCGCGCTCGCCGCTCTGTACCTGACGCTGAGCGCGCATTTGCTCGCGGCCGTCCAACTCCTCGTCTACGCCGGGGCCGTGGTGGTGCTCTTCGTCTTCGTCATCATGCTCATCGGTCCCGGGGCCGAACCGCCGCACCGGCAGCGGGCCGTGGTCTCGCGGACGTTGAGTCTGACGCTCATGACGATCGTCACGACGACCCTCGCATTCAGCATCTCGGACGTCGCCGCCGATTGGGTCACGGCGCCCGCGGCTTTCGGGACCGTCGAAGGAGTCGGCAACGCCCTCTACAAGGAGGCGCTGGTGCCCTTCGAGATCGTCTCGATCACGCTCCTGGTCGCGATCGTGGGTGCCGTGGCCATCGCGCGACGCAGCACCAAGCGCGAGATCGCCGCCAAGAGGGGGCGCGAAGCAGGCGCCGCCGAGCAGGCCGCCTGAGGAGATACCGATGGAAGTTGGACTCGGTGAATACCTCGCGTTGGCGACGATCCTCTTCGGGACCGGCGCGATCGGCTTTCTCATCCGCCAGAACATGCTGATTCAGCTCATGTGCATCGAGCTCATGTTGAACTCGGTGAACGTCGCGCTCGTGGCGACCAACCGCTTCTACCCGGACAACCATGCCGGGCAGATCTTCTCCTTCTTCGTGATCGCCGTCGCCGCTGCCGAGGCAGCCGTGGGCCTGGCGATCGTGATCGCCTTCTACCGTCTCAAGAAGACCGTCGAGACGGATGAGGCCGACCTCCTGAGGCATTGATCGATGCAGAACCTACCGGTGCTCTGGATCGTGCTGCTCCCGCTGGCGGGCGCGATCATGAACGGGCTGGCGGGCCGCTTCGCGGACAAACGGCTCGTCTCGTTCGTCGGTGTGGGGAGCGTCTTGGGCTCCTTCGCCCTGGCGGTCCACTCTTTCGTCAAGCTCTATGAGCTCAGGCACGGCGAGACGGGGCAGGAGGCGCTCGTCACGGATGTCTACGAGTGGTTCTCCATCAGCGTGCCGAGTTTCGATGGCGGCTTCCGCTCTGTGCCCATCCACGTGCGCTTCGTCTTCGACTCACTCAGTGGGCTGATGACCCTCGTGGTCACGGGGATCGGTTCGCTCATCCACATCTACTCTCTCGGCTACATGAAGGACGACCCGGGGTACGCGCGCTTCTTCGCGTACCTCAATCTCTTCATGGCCTCGATGCTCATCCTCGTGCTTGCCAGCAGCCTCCCGCTGATGTTCGTGGGCTGGGAAGGCGTGGGGCTTTGCTCCTACCTGCTCATCGGCTTCTGGTGGGAGAACCCCGCCTACGCGGCCGCTGGGCGCAAGGCGTTCGTGGCCAACCGCATCGGCGATTTCGGCGTGCTCATCGGCATGTTCGTGCTCGTGAGTGCGACGGGCACCTTTGAGTTCGAGGCCATCAACACCGCGGCCCCCGAGCTGCAGCGGACCATGACTTTGGGCAACGCCGAGCTCGGCGCCATGGCGACGGTCGCCTGCCTGTTCTTGTTCCTCGGGTGCACGGGCAAGTCCGCACAGGTACCCCTCTATGTCTGGCTGCCG
>JALVDI010000165.1 GCA_027009115.1 Polyangiaceae bacterium
CGATCGCATCCGGGGCCTGAGCGGGCTTCGAGGGCTCTCGCGCGGGTTCTCGCCGCATCGCCGCAGGCTCTCGCCGCGTCGCCGCAGGCTCTCGCCGCATCGCCGCAGGCTCTCGCCGCGTCGCCGATGCTCTGCGCGCACCCGGGCTGCCCGGGCTGCGTTTGGCCGCCAGGCGGGCGAAATCCGCGACCGGGTTGCCCTGCCCGTCGAGGCGCGGCAGCTCCTGCGTGGGCAGCTCGTCGGAAGGCACTTCGTCCGAAGGCCCTTCGTCCGAAGGTCCGCCGGATCCATCGAGATCCGGGAGGCCGTCCCCGAGCAGCGCGTCGAGATCGGCGTCCGGGTCTCCTTCCAGCTCGGCGCCCGGGACCGCTGGCGGCGCGACGCTCTGCGAACGAGCCGCCTTGGGCGGTCGCTGGGAGAGCCTGCGCGGCCGCTTCAGCTCCCGGACCAAACGCGCGAGGACCCGCCGTGCCGCCGAGCGGTTGAGAGGAACGAGGCTGGCCTCGAGCTCGTCCCGCAGTCGCCCCAAATCCCAGCGACCGTCGCTCGGCCCCTCCTCGACGAGCTGGAGGAGCATCGGCGGGACGCCCGCCCCGGCCGCCACCAAGAGGCTGGCCAAGACCCCGCCCACCGAACGCGCCGCGTCGCTGTTGGTCGCGCTGTTCGGCGGCGCGAAGACAGACACCACGCCTTCGTCGGTGATGCGCACCGAACGGGTCGTCACGACCGCGGGACCCTCCATGAGCGACTCGCACACCTCGAGAGCGACGAACGCTCCAATCTCGAATGGCAAGCGCTGGGACCGAGTGGTCATGTGCGCGAGCAGTTCCTCGATGGTCATGCCCATCAGGTCGTTCACGGCGCAATCTCCGATTCCTCGGGCGGCCGTACCGGCACGCCCTGCTCACCCAAATATCGCTTCAGCTCGGCGATGCTCAGGTGCCCCTCATGAAACATGGACGCCGCGAGCGCCGCGTCGGCGCCCCCCTCGACAAAGGCCGCCGCGAAGTGCGAGAGGCTTCCCGCCCCGCCGGACGCGATGACGGGCACGGGCACCGCCTCGGCGACCGCCCGGGTCAACACGAGATCGTATCCGTCGCGGGTTCCATCGCGGTCCATGCTCGTCAGGAGTATCTCACCGGCACCCAGAGCCGACACCTTCTTTGCCCATGCCACAGCGGAGAGCCCCGTCGAACGGCGGCCTCCGTGAGTAAAGACCTCCCAACCGGGTCCGATGGCTTTCGCGTCGATCGCCACCACCAGCACCTGCGCTCCGTAGGCTCCGCTCACGCGCTCGATGAGACCGGGGTCGGAGACCGCGGCGCTGTTCACGGAGACCTTGTCCGCGCCAGCATCGAGGAGATCGCGCACGTCCTGGCGGGTCCGTACCCCGCCGCCGACCGTCAAGGGCACGGCGACGGACCGCGCGCACCGCTCGACGACATCGAAGATCGTCCGACGCCGCTCATGGCTGGCACCGATGTCGAGCAAGCAAATCTCGTCGGCCCCCTGATCGCTGTAGTGCGCAGCGAGCGCGGTGGGATCGCCGGCGTCCCGGAGCCCAAGGAACTGCACGCCCTTGACCACCCGCCCGTCCTTCACGTCGAGGCAGGGGATGATGCGGCGGGCCAGGCTCATCGACCGGCCGCCACCGCGAGCGCCTCCGGAAGAGTGAACCGACCCACGTAAAGGGCCCGCCCGCAGACGACGCGCCTCACGCCGGCGTCGCGAAGCGCCGCGAGGTGGTCGAGGGAGCCTACCCCGCCGGAGGCGATCACGGGAACGTCGAGGGCCCGCTGCAAGCGCGCCGTCCCCTCCACATCGGGGCCGTCGCCCGTCCCATCGCGCGCGATGTTGGTGTAGAGGATGGCTCCGGCGCCCCAGGCCTGCACCTGCGGCGCCAGCTCCTCCACGCGCACCTCGCTGGTCCGGGCCCAGCCCTCGATGGCGACCCGCCCTCCCCGCGCGTCGAGGGCCACGAGGACACGCGATCCGTCGGTGGTGCAGAGATCGCGCAGGAGCGCCGGGTCGGACACCGCCGCCGTCCCAAGGACCACGGACGCGCCGATATCGAGCCATCGGCGGGCAGCCGCATGATCGCGCACGCCCCCACCCACCTGTACACTCAGCTCGGTCGAAGCGACGATCGCCTCGATCACCGAAAGGTTGCCGGGCCGTCCGTCGCGAGCACCGTCGAGATCCACGACATGTAGGTGGGTCGCGCCCTGCTCCTCGAAGCGCCGAGCAACGGACACCGGATCCTCCGAATACACCTCGGCGGTTGTGTAGTCGCCGCGGGTCAGGCGGACCACGCGCGCGCCGAGCAAATCGATGGCGGGGATGAGCAGCATCAAGACCTCAAGAACCGCTCGATCAGACGGGCTCCTCGCCGGTGGCTCTTCTCCGGGTGAAACTGGCAGGCGAAGAGAGCCCCACGGCTGACGGCCGCGCAGAACTCCTGACCGTACTCGGCGCTTCCGACGGTGACCTCCCCGCTCGGCTGGCAGTGGTAGCTGTGGACGAAGTAGTACCATCCGCCGTCGTCCACGAAGCGGTGCCGGGAGCGGACCGGCGCCCAACCCATGTGTGGCACCTTCAGCAGACGACCGGCCGCGCCGACCCGACCGGCGGGGAAACGCCGCACCCGACCACGGAGCCAACCCAACCCCGTCGCCTGGGGCGCCTCGTCGCTCCCCTCGAACAGCAGCTGCATGCCGAGGCAGATCCCGAGGTAGGGGCGATCGGCGCGCAGCACTTCGAGGAGGGCCTCGCCGAGCCCAGACTCGAGGGCGCGGGCGCAGTCGCCGAACGCTCCCTGGCCCGGCACCACGACCCGCTCGGCACGCCGGACAACCTCCGGATCGGCACTGCGGACGGGCGCCCCGCCTGCCCGCCGAAGCGCCTGCATCACGCTGTAGAGGTTGCCCAGGCCGAGATCCACGACGGTGACGGGCGGGAAGGTCACTCGGTCAAGGTCCCCTTGGTGCTGGGCAAGGTCGTCGCGGCCCGGGGTTCGATCGCCGCTGCATCCCGCAGCGCGCGAGCGAGCGCCTTGAAGCAGACCTCGATGATGTGGTGGAGGTTGTCCCCGGCGTGCAGGTAGAAGTGCAAGTTGCACTGCGCACCACGGGCAAAAGCCTCGAAGAACACCTCGGCCAGCTCGGTGTCGAAGTCTCCCACACGCGCCTTCGGCATCGGCACCCTCCACGAGAAGAACGGTCGGCCGCCGAGGTCCAGCGCACAGGTGACGCAGGCCTCGTCCATCGGCAAAGTCACCGAGCCGTAGCGCCGGATCCCCCGCTTGTCGCCCAAGGCCGCCGCGACGGCCCGACCCAAAGTGACCGCCAGGTCTTCGGTCGTGTGGTGCCCGTCGACGTGCACGTCACCGCGGGCGCAAACCTCCAGGTCGAGCAAGCCGTGACGCGCAAGCTGCTCCAGCATGTGCGAGAGGAAACCGACGGGGGTGTCGACGACATGCCGACCTACCCCATCCAAGTCGAGCGCGACGGTGACCGCCGTCTCCTTCGTCTCACGCTGCAGCTCGGCTCGGCGGCTCATGACCGGCGAGCATAGCAAAGCCAACGCCCATCGCCCGCAGAGGTCCGCGGCAACGAACAAGGCTCGTCAGCGCTTCTTCTTGGCGTCGATCGCAGCCTGCACCTCGGCGAGCTTGGCTTCGACCAGAGCGTTGCCCGGATCGTGCTGCAAGGCGATCTTGAGACTGAGCTTGGCCCCCGACCAGTCCTGCCGCTTCATCGCCTGCTCGGCCTTGCGGAAGAACGTATGCGCCTTGCGGTTCAGCTTCTGCCTGGTTCCGCTCCCGCGACTGCGCCGGGCGTCCCCTTCCCCTGCCTGCAGGCGCAGCTTCCCTTCGCGGAGGCCGGCGTCGTAACGCGCCCGGGTCTGTGGATCGAGCAGCACGCGGTACGCCTCGGCGCCGCGACGGAAGATCTGAGTGGCGCGGGCGAGCTTCGCTGCGTCCCCGTCCATGTGGTTGTCCGGGTGGAACTTCAGTGCGAAGGCGTGAAAGGCGCGGCGAACATCGTCCGAAGTCGCTGTCGGCTCGAGCCCCAGCAACGTGTAGTAGTCCAGCAGGTCGAGGCGATCGGTCACGCCCCCTCGCCGCGGTACATCTGCTCGAGCCGCGCCTGCATCTCGTCGATGCTCTCGTCCTCGACGCCCCCGATGAGCGAAACCCGGATCTCCTGACGCTGCCCGGTGTTCTTGTCGATGGCACGCACGCCCAGGGTACCGTCCGCGTCCAGCATGAACGTCACCTCGATGGGGACGGCGCCCCGGGCGGCGGGCTCGAGCCCACTGAGGACGACCTCACCGAGCAGTTGGTTCTCTTCGAGACGTCGGCTCTCACCCTGACAG
>JALVDI010000166.1 GCA_027009115.1 Polyangiaceae bacterium
CCTAGAGCGCGACGCCGACGCTGGCCAAGACGCAGCGCACGTCCCGCAGGTCGTGGGTCAGCTTTGGGCGGCCCGAGTCCCCCGCCCAGCGCCGGAGCAAGGGCAGCGCCCCGTCCCCTCGTTCGGACTCACCCCCGAGGGGAAGGTAGCGAGCGACGGTGGCGCCCGCGGCGTGGGCGGCGAAGGCGACGCCCACCAGCGTGCCCCCCACCACGCCCCCCTCGACCATAGGAGCGACAGCCACAGGGACGCCGTCGCGGCCGAGATCCGTGAGGCAGGCGTCGAGCTCGGCCGCACCAACGACCGCGAAGTCCCCTTCCTCCGCCTGGGCCCGGGCCTCGTCACCGCTGAGCAACGAAAAGAACTCGAGCTCGCGGTAGAGCGCGTCGACCTTCCTGACGTCGACCGGTGGCACTCGAAGGTCGTCGAGGCCCAAGCCGATAGCGACTTCGGGGACCGCCACGTCGATGGTGGCCAGCGCCTTGGAGAGGCGCGCGTCGTCGGCGTGCGCTTCGAGCCGCTCCCGCTGCCGTCCCCTCAGCTCATCCGTCGAACGCAAGATCGCCTCGAGGTCACCGAAACGGCTCAGGAGGGCCGCGGCGGTCTTCGCGCCGACGCCAGGCACCCCCGGGATGTTGTCGACCTTGTCCCCAACGAGGGCCAGATAGTCGACGAACTGTTCGGGCAGCACGCCCCACTTCTTCCGAACGAGCTCCCGGTCGTAGGTGACGTCCTTCATGGTGTCGACCAGACGCACCTCGTCCGAGACGAGCTGCACGAAGTCCTTGTCGCCGGAGACGATGAGCACCTCGTGGCCGGCCGCCACCGCCTTCTTCGTGAGCGTGCCGATCACGTCGTCGGCCTCGAAGCCCTCGACGCTGAGCGTCGGAAAGTCGTGGGCCTCGACGACTCGACGCACCCAGGGGAACTGCGCGCGCAGCTCCGCCGGCGTCCGCGGCCGGTGGGCCTTGTACTGCGGGTAGCGTTCGTCGCGGAAGGTCTTGCCGGGAGCGTCGAAGACCACAGCGCCCATCGTCGGGGCGCGCCCCGCGAGGATCTTCCGGAACATGAGCGCGAAGCCATAGGTGGCGTTGGTCGGGACGCCAGCGCTGCTGCGAAAGGTGCTGGGGACCGCGAAGAACGCCCGGAAGATCAAGGCGGTTCCATCGACGAGGACGACGCGCTCTTTGGCCATCCCCGCTCCTACCGCGCGGACGAAACGGAGCGCAAACGGGCGCGGAGATTGCCCCTCTTCGCTCACCCCTCGACGCAGCACGGCCGCGACCCCACGTTGCAGGGTGGCTGGCTTCGCGCACCGATGACGACCTGCTCCACCTCCCCCCAACCTCTCGCCCCCGGCGACTGGATCGCCGACCGCTACGAATTGCTTCGCCGCCTGGGCCGGGGTGGCATGGGCGAGGTCTTCGCGGCTCGTGACCGACACACCGGTGTGGACGTGGCCATCAAGCTACTGAGGAGCCGGAGCCCCGAGGATCGCCGGCGAATGCTCCGAGAGGCACGGGTAACCGCGACCATCAGCCACCGAAACGTCGTGAGCATCTGGGAGGTCGGGGTGGTCGGCCCGGACTGTTTCTTGGCCCTCGAGCTACTCGACGGGGAGACCGTCGCAGCGCGTCTCGAGCGTTCCGGGGTGCCCTCGTTGAGCACCGCCGTCGGCTGGCTCGACGCGCTCCTCGACGCCCTGGCGGCGACGCACCGCGTCGGGGCCGTGCACCGCGACGTGAAGCCCGACAACCTTTTCTTGCAACGCGGCGACCGAGGCGAGCGTTTGAAGCTGATCGACTTCGGGCTCTCGAAGGCGGCTGACGACGACGTGACCATCTCGGACGTGGGCTCGGTGGTCGGCACGCCGGGTTATATGGCCCCCGAGCAGCTCATGGCCCTCGATGCCGACGCCCGCACGGACATCTACGGCTTCGGGCTGACCGCCTACGAGATCCTCACCGGAAGGCCCCCTTTCGAAGCTCACGCCCTCGCCGCCATGCTCGCCAAGCCCCCGGACCCTCCGAGCACCCTGCACCCTGCGCTCGGCCCGGCTGTGGACGCCGTGCTGCTGCGCGCCCTCGCCAAGCAGCCCCAACGACGCTATGCGGACGTCGAAGCACTGCGCGTGGACTGGCGCGCGGCGCTCGAAACACTGGGGCAGTGAGCGCGACCATGCTGTGGCTACGGTTTCTGAAGCTGGTGGGTGTGCTCGCACTCGCCGCGGGCACGGTAGGCGCCGTCTTCCCTGGCGACGTCCCCCTGAAGGTACGCCGCCGCTTCGCGTTTCTCCTGGTAGGGCCCGGCCTGCTCCTGAGCTGGGGGCTCGGGTTCGCCCTCGCGGTGCGGCTTCGGCTGCCGCTGCTGTCGACCTGGGTCGTCGGGTCCCTCGGGCTGTCGCTCCTCTCGCTGCAGGCGGTGCTCTACTGCGCCGGCCGCGAGGGACGCGCCGGGTGGGCACCAGGGCTGCTGGCGGTGCTGACCCTCCTGGGCACCGTGGCCCTCATGGTGTGGCGCCCCTCTTGAGAGCCCGCAGTTCCCTGTGCGTCGAGGCCTCCCCTATGCCTCGGCGATCGCTGGCGGGCCGAGGCATAGGGGCTGTCCGAACAGGCCACGAAAACCTGGCAGCCACCCGTAGTCCTCCGAGACCTGCAGCGGAAAGCGCCCTTGCCCTTGCTAGCCCCTGCACACCGAATAGATTGCCCCTCGTGCGCTCTCTCGCATCCCTCGCCGCGGCGCTCAGCGTCTGCGTTCTTTCCACCCTGCCGGCCACCGCGCAGTTCGAAGACGAGTTCGACGACGAGTTCGAGGAGGAAGTCGGCAACGAGACCTCTGTCGAGAACGGAGCGGCGTCGGGCGACGACACCTCTGCGAGGGGCGAGGACTCCGACGAGGACTCCTTGGGCGAAGCAGGCGTCTCCGCCCAGGACGCAGCCGAGACCGACGGCTCCCTCGGCGAGCGCGGCCCACTCGACGAAGACGCGAACGAAGACGCGAACGCGAACGAAGACGCGAACGAAGACGCCTACGCCGATCCCCGCGACGATCCCGCCGACGCGCGCCGCTTCCGCATGTTCAACACCTTCCTCGGACCGACCGGCGGCATCCACCTCCTCGACGCCCACGGTGCCCCCGCGGGCACCTTCCGCGTGCAGCTCGGCATCGAATTCTTCGCCAAGGACGGCTTCCTCTTCCCCAACGACGCGCACTCCCGGGTCGGCGGCACCTTCTCGGTGAGCCTGGCCGTGCACGACCTCGTCGAGGTCTACGGGAGCCTCATCAGCTACGCCAACAGCAACGCGCAGGAGTTCCCCGACCTGCTCATCGTCCTCGGCGACGCGGTCCTCGGCACGAAGGTCGGCGGCTTCGTCAGCCCCGTGCTCTCCGTCGGCGGCGACCTGCGCCTCAACCTGCCGACCGGCAGCGGCCTGGGCGTCGCTGCTCGCGGGATCGGCCTCGCCTTCCGCGGGATGCTCAGCGCGGATCTTCGAGCCCTCGACGACCCCAAGCCGCTCATCGTGCGCGCCAACCTCGGGTACACCTTCGACCGCAGCGAGCGGCTCGTTCGAGGGGTCGAGCGCGAGCGCTACGAGCTGCTGACGGACCCGCGGCCGCGCCAGGACGAGACGCGGCACCTCATCTCGCGTGTCGAGCGCTATGCCCTCAGCATCCACCGTACGGACTTCTTCCACCTTGGCGCCGGCCTCGAGGTCCCTCTCCAAGCACGCGACGACATCTTCATCAGCCCGCTGCTCGAGTGGAACCTCGACGTCCCCGTCAACCGGCAAGGCTACGACTGCCCCTTCGTCCCCGCGGAGCCGGGAGGAAGCGAGCCCGCCCCCGGCGACGACGACTGCCTCGCACGGACGGGCTTCAGAAGCTTCCCTATGTCCCTCACCTTGGGCGTGCGCGTGCAGCCGGTGGTCCGCGGGCTCGGCCTCTGGCTCGGGCTCGACGTGGGCCTGACCGGGCAGCGACGGAGCGCAGCGGTTCGCGAGCTCGCGCAGAACGAGCCCTGGCGGCTCCTCCTCGGCCTCAGCTACGCCCACGACGCCCGCGGGCCGCGCATCCCACCGCCGATCGTCCGCGAGCGGGAAGTCCCCGTCGAGGTGCCCCAGCCGCCGCCTCCTCGTGGGCGCGTCCGCGGCCGCGTCGTCGCCAAGGGCGAGGGCACGCCGGTGCCGCACGCGATCGTGCGCTTCGAAGAACGCGACGCGACGGCCCTTCAGGCCGACGACGAGGGCCGCTTCGTGACCTACGCCTTCGACCCGGGACCGGTTCGCATGCGCATCGAGGCCGAGGGGATGCACCCGAGCGTATGCGAGGCGAACATCGACGAGGAAGGACACGACGTCCGGGTCACCTGCGAGCTGGAGCAGCAGCTCGTGAACGTCGAGGAAGAGCAGGTCGTGATCCTCGAACAGATCCAGTTCGCCTTCGACAGCGCCGAGATCCTGCCCGCGTCCTTCGGGCTGATGGCCCAGATCGCCCAGGCACTGCGCGAGAACCCGCAGATCCGCCTCGTCGAAATCCAGGGGCACACCGACGACCAGGGTGCCTACGAGTACAACGAGGACCTCTCGCAGCGCCGCGCCGAGAGCGTCAAACGCTGGCTCGTCGAGCACGGCATCGAGGAGAGCCGTCTACGCGCCCGCGGCTACGGCGAGTCCCGGCCGCTGGTGAACGACACGACGGACGAGGCGCGCGCGCGCAACCGGCGCGTCGAGTTCCGGATCCTGGAGCGCAGCGAATGAACCCTTCGGCGCACTCGCCCAGCGACGACGACGCGACCGAAGGCCGCGATCGGGGCGACGACGACGCGACCGACGGCCGCGATCGGGGCGACGACGACGCGACCGACGGCCGCGATCGGGGCGACGACGTCCCTCCCTCGGAGCCGCAGCGCCCGAGGCCTCCGAGCGGCGCCCAAACCATCGCCGCCGCAGTGCTCGCCGTCGGGGTGGTGGGCGGCGTCGCCCTCGGGCTGGCGCACTGCACCCGCACGGCGCCCCACGACGCCCGCGACGCCGAGCTCGTCGCCGGAGCGCGCCTGTACCGAACCTACTGCGGGCTCTGCCACGGCGACGAGGGCGAGGGCTACGCCGCCGACGATGCCAACGCGCTCGCCAACCAGGACTTCCTGGTGAGCGTCAGCGACGAGTTCCTCCGAGCGGCCATCGCCGAGGGGCGCCCCGGCACCGCGATGGCGGCCTACGCTCAGCGCCGGGGAGGCCCCCTGAGCGACGACGAGATCGCTCGCCTCGTCGCCTTCATCCGCGGCTGGCAGCAGGAACCGAGCGCAGAGCTCGTTGAGCCGAGTCCGGGGGACCCGGCCGCCGCCGGCCCGGTCTATGCGGCCCGTTGTGCCGGCTGCCACGGCCGCCGCGGCGAAGGCGAGAGCGCCGTCAGCCTCAACAATCCGCAGTTCCTCGCGACCGCCAGCGACGCCCAGATCCGCTACGCCATCGCCCACGGGCGGCGTGGCACCCCCATGCCGGCCTTCGAGGGCGACCTCCGCGACGAGACCATCGACAACCTCGTGGCGCTCATCCGGAGCTGGCAACGCGAGACGGACACCGAGGACATCGCGACACCCACCATCGGCGCGCAGGTGGTCCTCCACCCCGACGGAGCGGCGCCTGAGTTCCCGGAGCTCCGCGAAGGGCGCTACGTCCCGGCGGCCGCCGTGGCGCGGGCCCTCGAGGAGGGCCGCCGGCTGGTCCTCCTCGACGCCCGCGCGGCGTCCGATTACGCCCGCTTCCACATCCCCGGAGCCGTGCCGGCGCCCTACTACGACATCGAGAACGTCATGAGCCACATCCCCCGCGACGGAACCTGGGTCGTGGCCTATTGCGGATGCCCCCACGCGGCGTCTGGACGGGTGATGGACTACCTGCGCGAGCACGGCTACCCGAACACCGCCGTCCTGGACGAGGGCATCCTCTACTGGCGCGACGAAGGTTACCCGATCGCGACGGGCAACGAGCCGGGCTCCCTCGAGGACGCCGAATGAGCGCCGCTCAGAGATCAGGGCGCAGCGGCGGGGGCGGCGGCTCGACGAGGGGCCGCACCGGCGCGAGCTGCGCCCGCAGCGTGGCCGGTTCGCTCGTGGGCGCCTCGCACCGGCCACGCTCGCAGACGTAGGCCGTCGCGGCCCCCTCGCCCTGGACATGCTTGCCCGCGAGCAAGCCGAAGCTCGCCGCGAGCCGGTCCACGGACTCGTCGGAGACGATCGCCAGGACGCGGTTTGGTAGGAAGCGCTCCTCGACGACGCGCTGCAGCCGCCGCGCCGCCACTCGGTCGCGGTGCGCGAGGACGATGGCCCGGCTCTGGTCATGGTAGCGATCGAGCGCCGCGAGCATCGCCGTCATGCCGGGCCCACGGCGCCGCAGCTCGGCCCCGAACGCCCGCAGGCATTCCTCCGCGCGCCGGCGCCAGGCCCCGTCCGCCGTGAGCTCCGCCAGCCGCAGCAGGTTGTCGATGGACACGGCGTTGCCGGAAGGCAGCGCGCCGTCGTCGCTCGGTTGCTCGCGCGTGAGCAGGCGCTCGGCGTCACGGGCCGTGCTCCAGTAGGCGCCTGCTCCCTCGCCCGAGAACAGCTCCTCCTGCTCGCGCTGGAGCCGGAGTGCTTCCTGCAGCCAGCGCGCCTGGCCAGTCGCCTCGTGCAGATCGAGCAGGCCCGCAATGAGGAAGGCGTAGTCCGCCAGAAACGCCCGCTGCCGCGGCTCACCAAGGTAGCTGCGCATCAGGCGACCCTCCTCGTCCCGAAGCGTGCTCAGCACGAAGCGCGCGGCGGCCTCGGCCCGCTCGGCGTAGGCCGGCTCATCCAAGACCGCGGCGCCCCGAGCAAACGCGCCGATCATCAGGCCGTTCCAGGCGGTGAGCACCTTCTCGTCGCGCAGCGGGGGTGGGCGCCTCGCTCGCGCCTCCCGCAGCCGCCGTCGGGCCTCGTCGAGGTTCCGCCGCAGCTCCGCCACGTCCACTCCGCGAAAGCGCGCGATGTCTTCGAGGGGGCGCGGCAGGTGCAAGATGTTGCGCCCCTCGAAGTTTCCGCTCTCGGTCACCCCACACGTCGCGATGACCTCGGTGGCGAGCTCCGGCCCCAGCGCCTCGGTGAGCTCGGCGGGCGTCCAGGTGAAATAGTAGCCCTCTTCGAGCTCACCGCTCGGCGTCCGGGAGTCGGCGTCCGTGGCAGAGTAGAAGCCGCCGTGAGGGCCGGTCATCTCGCGAGCCACGTAGTCCAACGTCTCCCGCGCCACCTGCCCGAAACGTTCCGCGCCGCTCGCCTGCATCGCCTCGAGATACAGGCGCGCGAGCTGCGCGTTGTCGTAGAGCATCTTCTCGAAGTGAGGAATGAGCCAGCGAGCGTCCGTCGCGTAGCGATGAAACCCGCCGCCCACGTGGTCGTGAATGCCGCCTCGGGCCATTGCGTCGAGGGTGCGCAGCACCATGGCCAGCGCGCTCGCGTCGCCGGTGCGGCGGTGGTAGCGAAGGAGCAGCGCAAGCCGGCTCGGCTGCGGAAACTTCGGCGCGCCCCCGAAACCACCGAAGCGCGCATCGAAACCCCGAGCCAGGCTTCGCACGGTGGCTACGATCGTTTCGGGTCCGGGCAGGTCCGCCGGCGGCCGAGGCGCGCTCGCGGCCTGCAGGCGCTGGCTGAGGGCCTGCGCCTGGGCCACGACCTCGGCGGGCTGTTCGCGATAACGCTCGACGAGCTCGGCGAGGATCGACAAGAGCCCTCGGCGTGCACCGCGGACGCCGTCCCTTGGTGGAAAATACGTCCCGGCGAAGAAAGGGTCACCGTCGGGAGTCATCACGACGGTCATGGGCCAGCCGCCTCGCCCGGTCAGCGCGTAAACCGCCGACATGTACACGGCATCGATGTCCGGACGCTCCTCGCGGTCCACCTTGATCGGAATGAAGTGCGCATTGATGGTGCGCGCGACCTCCTCGTCCTCGAAGGATTCGTGCTCCATGACGTGGCACCAATGGCAGGTGCTGTAGCCCACGCTGAGCAGCACGGGCTTGCCTTCGGCCCGCGCACGCTCGAAGGCCTCTTCGCCCCAAGGGAACCAGTTGACGGGGTTGTGGGCGTGTTGGAGGAGGTACGGGCTCCTTTCGAGGACGAGGCGGTTGACGTAGCGGGGGCTCCCGTCGTCCCGGAGATGCTCCGTGCGCGGCACGTAGTCGGGACCTTTGGCGGCCACCGCGGCCCGCAAGCGCTCGGTCAGCGCGGCATCCACCCGACGCACACCGGGCAGCGCGGGGTCCCCGCCAAGCGCTGGATCGGAGGGGAGCTCCGGGGACGTCATGACCGGCTCCTCCGCCCCCTCGGAGCCGCAACGGCAGGCCGCCACGAAAACCAGGAGCATGATCGATCGCGGCCCCATCGAAGCCAACGTATCGCAAGAGACCGAAGAGGTCGCACCGAAATCGGCGAGGTCTGAGCCGCGGGCCATCCGCGCTGAAGCTCGAGGGATCCGGTAACAGGGCGCTTCGTCCAGCGTATGCTCCCCGAATGCCCGAGCGCATCGTCATCGTCGGCAACGGAGTCGCCGGCATCGAGGCGGCCCTGACCGTCCGAGCGCGCGAACCGAGCTGGGACATCACGATCGTCAGCGAAGAGTCCGACCACTTCTTCTCGCGCACGGCGCTGATGTGGGTGGCCACGGGCCAGCTCAGCCACCGCTGCATCGAGCCCTACGAGCGGGACCTCTACGATCGGATGAGCTTCCGGCGCGTGCGCGCGCGGGCCGTGGGCCTCGACCTCGACGCCCGGGAGCTGCGGCTCGCTGGGGAACTTCCGCCTCTCCCCTACGATCGACTGCTGCTCGCGTGCGGCTCCAGGCCTCGGCCGGGTCCCTGGCCGGGCTCGACCCTCGATGGGGTGGGTCACTTCGTCACCCACCAGGACTTGCAGTGGCTCGAAGAAGAGCTACACGGGGGCCCCGGTCTCCGCGGTGGTCCGCCACGACCCGACGCGCACCTGGGGGCGAGCACCGACGACAGCCCCTATCGCTTTCGGCGAAGCCTCCGACAGCAACGCGGAGGGCCACCGCAACGGCCCGCTGTCATCGGCGGAGGGCTGATCGGCATCGAAGCCGTCGAGGTGATGCACGCAGCAGGGCTGCACCCGCGCTTCTTCATCCGTGAGGAGTGGTTCTGGACCGTCGCCCTCGACGCCTGGGAGTCGCGGTGGATCGCCGAGCGCATGGGCGAACAGGGCGTGGAGGTGCTTGTCGATCACGACGTCCTCTCCCTCGACGGCGACGCACACGTCACGGCGGTCTCGACGGACCACGGCACCTTCGAGACGGACCTCGTCGTCGTCGCCATCGGCGTCGTCCCCAACACGGGCTGGCTGCGGGGGTCGGGGCTGGCGCTGGACGAGCGCGGCGGGGGCGTGCTCGTCGACGAGCGGCTCCGGGCGCAGCCCATCGACGCTGGTGATAGCGAGGACCCGACCGACCTCGGCGTCTTCGCTGCTGGGGACTGCGCCGCCGTGCGCTGGTTCGACGGCTCCGTGCGCCCCGAACAGCTCTGGTACACCGCCCGCGACCAGGGCCGCGTCGCCGGCCGCGGCCTGCTCGGGGACACGGCCCGGTACGGCCGAGGCCCCTGGTACAACAGCGCCAAGCTCTTCGACATCGAGTACACGACGGCGGGGCTCGTAAACATGAACGTCGCCGGTGAGGCGAACTGGCGCTTCGAAGAACAGGGCCCGGTGCGCTCGACGAGCCGGGTCGTCGTCGCGGACGGGCGCGTGGTCGGCTTCAACTTCCTCGGGCGGCGCTGGGATCACTCCGTGTTGCTGCGGTGGATCGACGAGCGCCGCGACCTGCGCTGGGTCCTCGACCACCTGAACGAGGCGGGCTTCGACACGGAGCTGGTGCCGCCGCTGAGGATCCCAGCCGAAGCCAAGGGCGCGCCCCTCCAAGGCCCCACGCCAAGCGGCGTCCCCGGACCGATCCCGCCGCCCGTCGGGTGAGACCTGCGCTTCACCTCCAACCCGAGACGAACCTCAAGAGGACGATGGATCTGCAAGGACAGAACGGACTGCTCTCGACGTTCCGTGAGCCCTGGCGCAACCGTGGGCTCGTCGCCGTCGGCACCTCCGGCCTGCTCGTTGCCTTCTACTCGCTGCTGTACTTCCGCGACCCCCTCGGCGTCGCGGGCACCGCTCTCGATCCGGAGGCGTGGGCCCGCGCCGTCGGCCTGCGCAGCCGCTGGCTCTTGTACGGCCTGCTCTACAGCGTCGCGATGATCGGCGGCGCCGCCTACTACCTGCGACGCCACGGCAACAGCCGCTATCACCGCGTGCGCGTCGCCGTGAACGTCACCGTGCAGCTCGCACTCGCCTTCACGCTCCCGCTGGTGATGCCGTACTTCTTCACGAGCGATCCGGGACAGTTCTGGAAGTACGAGTACTACTTCTCCTACTTCTGGCCGCTGGACTGGTACAAGCTCCACCCCGGCACGCTGCAGAACATCCCAGTGGTCCTCGCCGTTTACAGCATCGTCGGGGCGCTGGTCCTCGTGCCGCTGCTCGCGTACTTCTTCGGCAAGCGCTGGTACTGCTCTTGGGTCTGCGGCTGCGGCGGCCTCGCCAATACCTTCGGCGATCCCTGGCGGCACCTCACCACCGCCTCGACGGCGTCATGGCGCTTCGAGAAGCGAAGCATCCACACGGTCCTCTTCGTCGCCGTCGCCTCGACCTTCCTCCTGGTACTCGACCACCTCGTCGGCGACCGCCACCCGACCTTTCACGCCGCCGTCGCCGGGCAGTGGTGGTCCCTCAAGTCGCTCTACGGCTATGTCGTCGGAGCGATCCTCTCGGGGGTCGTCGGGACCGGCCTGTACCCGCTCCTCGGCCCGCGGGTCTGGTGCCGCAACTTCTGCCCCATGGCGGCGCTGCTCGGCCTCGTCCAGAAGCTTGGCCGCTTCCGCATCCGCGTCAAACCCGATATGTGCATCAGCTGCGGCAACTGCACGACCTACTGCGAGATGGGCATCGACGTACGCAGCTACGCACAGAGCAACCAGAGCTTCACCCGCGCGAGCTGCGTCGGCTGCGGCATGTGCGCCCACGTCTGCCCGCGCGGGGTGCTGAAGCTGGAGAACGCCCCGCGCCTTCAATCGGACAAAGCTCGACAGCACCTGCCGGTGGTCGACCTCTGAGCGAAGGGCTTGTGTCCGGCTTCGAGAGGCCGAAGGGAGGACGGCGAAGGGCCGGCAGTTCGGGGCAAGGCGCTCCAAAGCGGCGATGCCCGCGCCTCGCCCCGCAGGAGCAGCGCCGCCATGAGGCGTCCCAACGAGCCAGGGCCCTTCGACCGCGACGGATCACGCGCTAGGGTCGCGGCCATGGAGGACACCACCTTCCGCGCCGTCGACGACCTGTCTCTGGCGGGCTACCTCTGGCGCCCCAAGGACGAACCCAAGGCGATCCTCCAGATCGCCCACGGCATGGCCGAGCACGCCCGGCGCTACGACCGCGTCGCCCGCCACTTCGCGGACCAGGGCTGGCTCGTCGTCGCCCACGACCACCGCGGCCACGGCCGAAGCGTTCTCGACGGCGCGCCGCTCGGCCACATGGCCGACGAAGACGCCTGGACCAAGGCCGTCGAAGACGTCCGCCGGGTGGGCCAGGCGGTGCGGAAGGAGCACCCGGGGCTTCCGGTCGTGCTCCTCGCCCACTCCATGGGCTCGTTCATGGCTCAGGCCCTGCTCGCGGACGCCCCCGACGGCTACGCAGCCGTGGCGCTGAGCGGAAGCAACGGCAAGCCTCCCCCCCTCGCCCACGCCGGCCGCCTCGTCACACGGCTGGAGCGTTTGCGGCTCGGGCGACGCGCGACGAGCCCGCTCCTTCAGAAGCTCTCCTTCGGCTCCTTCAACAAGGGTTTCGAGGGGCGGACGGAGTTCGACTGGCTCTCCCGCGATCCGACCGAAGTCGATGCCTATCTCGCCGACCCCCTCTGCGGGTTCGCGCTCAGCGTGCAGAGCTGGCTCGACATGCTCGACGCGCTACCAGGGCTCTTGGCGCCGCGCCGGCTTGCCCGCGTGCCCAAAGAGCTTCCCGTCTATGTCTTCGGCGGCGACGCGGACCCTGTCTCGGAGAAGGGGCGCGGTCTCGTGCGCCTGAGCGACACACTACGCGCCGCGGGGCTGCGGCGGGTCGAGCTGAAGCTCTACCCGGGCGCGCGTCACGAGACCCTCAACGAGACGAACCGAGAAGAGGTGACCGACGACCTCCTCCGCTGGGCGGAGACCGCGCACGCCGGCGCCTCCCCCTGACAGAGGCTCGCTTCTGAGGCATGCTCGGGAGCCTAGGGAGGCCTCGACGAGCGATGGACGAACGAAGGATGAAGGCGCGCCGGCGAGCGCTGCGGGCAGCCCAGGTCGTGACACTGGCGTTGGCGCTGGGCACCGGCTGTTCGAGCAAAGACGGCCCCGGAGACGGGGGCTCGTTCGATGCCGCAACGGCGGACGCGAGCACGGACGCCGGCTTCGACGCAGCGCGCGTGGACGGGGGCTCGGACGCCGCGGTAGCAGACGCAGGCTCCGACGGCGGGCGCGACGCGGGCTTCGACGCCGCGGGAGCGGACGCGGGCTCCGACGCGGGCTTCGACGCCGCGGGAGCGGACGCGGGCTCCGACGCGGCCGTCGCCGACGCCGGTTTCGACGCAGGATGCGTGGGCTTCCCGCCGACCACCCGCGAGTGCTGCGAGGCCGCCGGCGGCTCCTGGAACGAGGAGAGCGGCCGCTGCTTCATCGCCGTCCCCGGGCCCTTCGTCCCGCCCTCGATGGCATGAGCGCCAAGCTGCGGGTCGACGTCGGCGACTCCCCGCTGCGGAGCGAGCACGAGCGCCTGCTTCGGACCGCGCTGCGTCGCGGCGACAAAGACCCGGAGAGTGCTCTCGCCGACGGTCGCCTCGAAGGAACATACACGCCCGAGGCGCTCCGGCTCGCATCCAATACCTGGCGCGCCCGGATGGTGCACGAGCATCACTCGGCGGCCGTGTTCAGTCGCCTGCTGCCGCAGCTCATGGCCGCCGGCGCCGACCTCGAGTTCAAGACCTGCGTGCTGCGCATGAGCATGGACGAGCTTCGGCACGCGAGCCTCTGCGCCGGCGTCGTCGGCCTCCTCGGCGGCGAACCGGAGGCCGAGACGGATCTGCGGACGCAGCCGCTCCCCGAACACGAAGACGCCACCGCGGCCGAGGCCGCGCTCCGCAACGTGATGTTCGTCGGCTGCTTGAGCGAGACCGTGTCGATCGCGCTGCTCACCGAGGAGCGGGAGCTCACCACCGAGCCCGTCATCCGGCGGGTCGTCGACCAACTCGCCGCTGACGAGGTGCTCCACGCCAAGCTCGGTTGGTCCTACCTCGCGCACGTTTGGCCGAGCTTCGACGAGGCGCAGCGCGCCCGCACCGATGCCTACCTCCCCGTTGCCTTCGGCTATCTCGAAGCCAAAATGCTCGAAGCGATGCCCCTCCTCGGCGAGCTTCCCGACGAACTGCGCGCCGAAGCCGAAGCGCTCGGCTGCCTCGCGTCCGAAGACGGCCGGGAGCTGCTCTACGCAACCCTCGAGGGCGTCATCGCACCGCGGCTACGCGACTACGGGCTCGACGCGCTGGCCGCCTGGGAGCACCGACGGCGCCCCTCGGCCTGACCAAAGCTCACACCAGAGCCGGCGGGACGAAAGGCCCGGGCACGGCCATGAGGCAGCCGTTCTCCTCGTCCCAGAAGCCGCCGGCGGCCTCGCAGCACTCGCGGTTGTTCGGCAGCTCCGAACAGACACGGGCGTCGAACCCAGCATCGAACCCGGCATCGAACCCGCTGTCGACCCCGGCATCGAACCCGCTGTCGCTCACAAGCACGTCGGCCGAAGCGTCCACAGGAGAATGACTTTCTCCGCAACCCGCCAGCGCCAACCCCAAGGTCACCACCTGCGCGGCCCGCAAAGCACGACGCCGGGCCCGGCTTCGCCGCTCGCTCCTCCCGCGCACACTCCTCGACTGCTCGCCCACCGACCGCTCGTTCGTTTGCTTCTCGCTCATGACGACTCCCAGGGAGGGCCTCCTGCAAGTTGGCGGCCAGCCAAACCAGCCGGCGCGTCGTAGGAGAGCGTGCCAGCTCGTGCCATCCGCCGCGGGGTGGGCTACATCGCACGCATGAACGAGGGCGTCTACCGCGTGCTCGAAGCCCTGGCAGATGGCGCGCCCCGAGCCCGAAGCGAGCTCATCCGCCGGTCGGGCGAGCCCCACTCGGTGCTCGCAGACCTCGAACGACGCAAGCCCGGGTGGTTCCGCGCCCGAGGCGAGACGCTCCAGCTCAGCCCCAAGGGTTCCGAGGCGTGGCGGCGAGAGCGCGCGGCCCGGACGCCGCAGCTGGACGAGGCTGCGCTGGTGGAGCGCCTGGAGGCCATCGCGGCCCGCCGCCCGCCCGTGCGACGCGACCTCGACCAGGTCTTTGCGACCGGGGCCACGGTGGCCCGCCGCGCGCTGAGGCTGCTCCGCGCCGGCGAGACTCAGCGCGGCCTGCTCCTGCTCGGCGACGACGA
>JALVDI010000167.1 GCA_027009115.1 Polyangiaceae bacterium
GCATGGCCCTCTCCCTCAAGCGCGTCGAGGGCTACCGGAACTTCGCCAACAAGCTGTGGAACGCCGCCCGCTATGCGTTGATGAAGCTCGACGGCACCGACGCCACGGCGGTGGGCGCACCGCCACCGGCCCGTGCGCTCCCCAACCGCTGGATCCTCTCGCGGCTGGCCGCGGCGCTGGAGGCCGCCACCAAGGGGCTGGAGGATTACCGGCTCGACGAAGCTTCTGGGGCGCTCTACCACTTTGTCTGGGACGAGCTTTGCGACTGGTACCTGGAGCTGAGCAAGCCGCTCCTCGACGACGCCGAGCACGCCGCGGAGACGCGAGCGACCTTGGTCCACGTCCTCGAGGCGACACTGCGCGCGCTCCACCCAATGATGCCCTTCATCACCGAAGAGATCTGGCAGCGTATTCCCAAGGACGAGTCCCTCGGAGTGCATCCGAGGGACCCCGCCAAGCCGCGGAGCCTCATCGTTGCGCGCTTCCCCACGGCCGCTCAGGACGGGCGCGCCGACGCCGAGGCCGACGACGCCATGGAGACCCTGCAAGCGGTCGTGAAGGCGGCCCGCACCATCCGCGCGGAACACGATCTGCCAAGGTCGGCGCAGGTCGAGATCCACTACCACGCCTCCGATCCCGCGGCCGAGGTCCTCTCGCGCCAGCGTCGGCTTGTGGAAGCGCTCGTCGGCGGAACTCTCCACGCGGCTTCCGCCGAGCAGCTCGCGGATCCGCACGCGCACTTCCCAAAGGCAGCGGTGTTCGCCACCAGGGGCGTGAAGGCGGCCATGCCCGACGTCATCGACACCGAGCGCGAGCAGGAGCGCCTGCGCCGGGCCCTCAAGAAGCTCGACAAGGAGCTGAGCGCGGTCTCCAAGAAGCTCGACAACCCCCACTTCGTCGAGAAGGCGCCGCCGGCGGTGGTCGAGAAGTCGCGAGCGGATCGCGCGCATCTCCAGGCACAGCGGGACCAACTGCAGGCGGCCCTCGACCGCCTGGGCTGAGGCCTGTCTCGCGCGCCTGCGGCTCCCCTCAGAAGCAGCCGCGGCTACACACGCGGTACTCGGTCGCGCAGGCCGTCACGCATTCGCCCCGGTCCCCGTCGCAACGCGCCACGCAGGCCGCACGCCGCGGCTCACAGACCCGGACACACGGAGCCGCGGGGCCGCCCTCCGACCCAGCGCGCTTCTCGGCCGCTCGCAGACTTCTCGGCAGGTCGGCGCTGCGGACACGCTCCGACTCGGTGGAAACCGCGACCTCCGCCGACTCGTTCCCTCGCCACAACTCGGGCAGAACCGGCACCGCCTCGCCCCGCGCGAGCGCGCCCAGGCGGTTCCGAGCGTACGCCGTTCGGTCCGCGGACTGGTAGGCGCCGTAGTACTCCAACCAGGCCGCCCAGCACGCCTGACGCTCGGCCATCGTCCGCTCCGGATCCAGATCCGCGGCGTGGCATCGCTCGAAATACTCGGTGGACTGTTGCACCATACGGGGACTCGCTCCGCAGCCGAGCAAAAGAAACCCGATGAACACCGCGCCCCGCATGCGTCTCGATCGTAACACGCCCACCGCCGCTGGGCAGACGGCGACAACGCTCCCGGTGCTGGGGGAATTCTGCGTGCTCTGGAGCGAGGCCGGGTTGCTCCGCCTCGCCTGGGGCCACGGGCCCCTCGACCCCGACGCACCGACGTACCGCACGCTCCCCGAGTTCCTCGATCCGCTGCGACGCTATGCGCAAGGCGAGCCCGTCGACCTCGCGCGCGTCCCCGTCGACCTCCGTGGCACCCGTTTTCAGCGTGCGGTCTGGAACGCCCTGCGCCGTATTCCTTTCGGCCAGGTGCGTAGCTACGCGGGGGTGGCGGCGGACATCGGCAACCCCCGCGCGACGCGCGCCGTCGGAGCGGCCAACGGCGCCAACCCCGTCCCCGTGGTCGTGCCCTGCCACCGCGTCGTCGGCAGCGGTCACCGACTCGGTGGCTACAGCGGCGGCCTCGAGCGCAAGCGCGCGCTGCTCGTCCACGAAGGCGTCCGTTTGGTCGGAGACCGGCTTCTGCCCGGGCAGCTCGAGCTCTTCCCATGAGCCCGACGCGCGCCCAGGAGTTGCTCCAGGCCCCGGGACTCGCCGTGCTCGGGGTCGGCAGTGTGCTCGTACAGGTGCGCGTCGGAGCCCTGACCGCGGCACGGCTAGAAGAGATCGCCGCCATCATCCGCAAGGTCGTGCAGACGACCCCCGGTCCCTGGGGTTACCTGAGCGTGCTGGCGGAAGGCAGCCCCCTGCCGGACGCCAGCCTCCGGCGCGCGCAGCGGAACCTCATCCGCACCGAGCTCGAAGGCCGAGACGCGCGCGTCGCGGTGCTCATCGAAGGCTCCGGGGTGGTCGCCACCCTCGCCCGGGCGGCCGCCCGCCTCATCGTCCCAGGGCACGGAGCGATCCGGATAGCCCAGGACGTCCAAGAAGCGGTCGAGTGGATCGGCGGCCTGCTGCGCGACGTCCGTGCCGACGATGTGCGGCAGGCCGTCGAGCGAGGACGCCAGCTCGCCTCTCAGCAGCACCCACCCGCCTGAATTCGCCCGACTTCTCGAGAGCCAGCGCCCCCCTCGAACGACGACAGCGGCCGGGCGCGACCGTGCTGACAATTGACGACATTCGAGGGTTTGCCTCGGCCGCGGCGCCGGTGTCATACCCGCCCCGTGATCGTCGGCCTCGGCACCAGCAGCTTCATCCTGACAGCGTGGATCTTCGTCGGCCTCGCGATCCTCGCCCTGCTCCTCTTCTTCGTTGGCCTCGCGGCGACCTGGCGACATACTCGGCGTCGGCCGCCGCGCGGCGGGGTCGCCGACGAGACGCTCCCACCGGTGTCGCTCCTCAAGCCCCTCAAGGGCCTGGAGGACGAGCTGGAGACGAACCTCGAGAGCTTCTTCCAGCAGGACTACCCCGCGCCCTTCGAGATCGTCTTTGCGACGACGGAGGCCGACGACCCCGCACTGCCGGTGGCGCGTCGGGTCGCCGCGCGGCACCCCGAGGTGCCTGTGCGCTTCGTGCTGAGCGACGACCGCTTCGGGCTGAACCCGAAGGTCTCGAACCTCGCTGGGGCATTGGCCGCCGTGCGCTACGACTTGGTTCACCAGTCGGACGCGAACGTGCGGGTCGAGCCGGGCTACCTGCGGAGCATCGTCCGCGAAATGCTGGCCACCAATGCCTCGATCGTCACGAGCGTGGTCATCGGGGTAGGCGAGCGCAGCGTCGGAGCGGCCCTCGAAAACCTCCAGCTCTCGGCCTACATCGCCCCCGGGATGTGCCTCGCCCTGGAAGCAGCCCGCATCACCTGCGTCTGCGGCAAGTCGATGCTCCTGCGCAAGAGCGAGCTCGAGGCCGAATTCGGAGGGCTGCAGAGTGTGCGCGACGTCCTCTGCGAGGACTTCGTGCTTGGTGAGCGGTACAAGCGCGCGGGCAAGACCGTCGTGCTCTCACCGACGACCGTTCGGAACATCAACGCCGACTGCGGCGCGGAGCGTTTCTTCGCGCGCCACAGCCGATGGCTCAAGATGCGGGCGACCCTTCATTTGCCTGGCTTCCTGGCGGATCTCTTGTCGAACCCCATCGGGCTGTCGGCCATCGCCGTGGTCGTCGGCGGTTTCGACAGCGGCGTCGCGGCCGCGGCAGTCGCCGTCACCCTCACCAAGACCCTCGCCGACCAGTTCGCGGTCTCGCTCACCCGCGAGCGTTTCCCCCTGCGCTACCTCTGGCTCTCGGTGCTCAAGGACCTCTCTCTCGTCCCGCTCTGGGTCTTCGCGGTCTTCAGCCGCACCGTCGTATGGCGTGGCCGGAAGCTGCGCTTCGGCAAGGACACGCGGCTGGTCCCGATCGAGGTCCGCGACGATCCGGCCACCCTCGAGCCGAGTCCCGACCGGGCCTGACAGTCGCCAGTACCGTGACCCTCGCGTCAAGGCTGGGGCCTCGACGCCCCTCGATCCCCGACGCGCGTCGGAACGCCCTCGATCGATCAGTGGCCGGCGAGCCAGAGGCGGGCACGGAGCCCCAGCTCGCTCGAGTAGCCGACCTCGACGAAACGTATGTGCCCCTGAGGGTCGACCACGAAGGTCGTGGGGAACGCCTTCACCCCCCAGCGGCGGGCCAACTCCGAGCGGGGGTCGGCGACGACGGGAAAGGCCGGTGCCCCGCTCTCGACCAGGCCGTGCTCGCGCATCCAGTTCGCCACGGCGCTGGACGGACCGGACTGGACCGCGACGGTGACCACGCGATGGTCCTCGGCGACGGCGGCGATGTTGTGGTCCATGGCACGACAGACGACGCACCAACTCGCCCAGAAGTGGACGAGGGTGGGCTCCTCGGCCGCGAGCG
>JALVDI010000168.1 GCA_027009115.1 Polyangiaceae bacterium
CGGGGAAGAGGACGCTGAGGGTCCGTTCGCCGTCGCTGTCGCGCGCGGTGGACTCGGCGATGCCGCCGGCTGCGGTGTCGATGGACGTGGACGCGCCGGGCTCGACCAACACGACGTCCGGCGCCTCGGTGTAGGTGCCGGCTTCGACGGTGAGGGTGCGCTGCGATTCGATCCTCCCTTCGAAGGTGAAGCGCAACGTGAGCGAACGAGCGCTCACCGCCAGGTCGTACTCGCCGTCCGTGCGCGAGAGGGTGGAGCCGAGCTCCGGGCGGCCGAGGACCTCGATGCGCGCGCCGGGCAGCGGGTCGCCCCGCTCGTCGAGGACCCGACCCTGCACGACCCCGACCGGCTCGTCGTCCAGCGCACCCGGCGCCACGTCGCGTTGCAGCGGCGCACAGGCCCCGCCCTCCCAGAGAAAGCGAACCCGCTCGACGAAGGGAACGCCTTCGAGGGTCTCGCCTCCGTCCGCGTCGAGAGGGGCCGCGGCGCAGTCGATGTCCGCACAGTCGACCGCCCCGTCCCCGTCGTCGTCCAGACCGTTGTCGCAGAGCTCTGCTCCCGGAGCCCAACCGTCCGCGTCGACCCCCCCATCGGCCAACGCGAGCGCGTCGGAGCCCGCGTCCGCCGGCGAGGAGTCGTCGCCGCAAGCGAGCAGAAGCAGCAGAGCGACCAAGAGAGCGCGCGGGCGCATCGGAGCGATCATGACCGCCCCTTGTCGGTGCGTCGAAACGCCGGTTGCGGCCGCGCCCGTCAGCGCTCAGGTGAGTCGGGCTTGTCCTCTTCGGACTCGATGCGGATCTCACCGGTGAGGGTTCGATGCACCGGGCAGCGGTCGGCGATCTCCATCAGGCGCGCTCGTTGGGCGTCGTCGAGGTTTCCCTCGAGGGCGATGCGGCGGCTGAGGACGGTCAGCGGCGTGCCCGTCTCGGTCTTGCCGCGCTGGTACGAGAGGCGGACGCGCACCCCTTCGAGGGGCCAGCCCTTGCGGTCGGCGTAGAGGCGGAGGGTCATCGAGGAGCAGGAGCCGAGTGCCGTGAGCAGGTAGGGGTAGGGGGCCGGGCCGAGGTCCGTGCCCCCAAGCTCGTGAGGCTCGTCGGCGACCAGTTCGTGGTGGCCGGCGCGGACTCGGTTGAGGAGGCTCTGCCGTGCTTCGACGCAGACCTCGTCGTGGTCGAGGGGCTCCGGCGCGAAGGGGAGGTAGCGGCTGGCCCAGGCGGCGAGGACGTCGGCCACGTAGCGCGCGTCGGCCGCCCGGCTCAGGAGGTGATCGGCGCCGTTCAGGCTGACGAAGCTCTTGGGGTGGCGCGCGGCTTGGTAGATGCGGCGGGCGTTGTCGATGCCGACGACCGTGTCCTGGGGCGAATGAAAGAGCAGGAGGGCCTTGCCCAGCTTGGCGATGGCTTCCGCGCTGGCGTGCCGCTCGAGGTCTTCGAGGAACTCGCGGCGGACCCGAAAGGAGCGACCGGCCAGGACGACTTCGGCGTGGCCATCGCGTTCGATGTCGCAGGCCCGGTCGGCGAAGAGCTTCGCGACATGGGCCGGGTCGGCGGGCGCTCCGATGGTCGCGACGGCGCGCACGGAGTCGAGGCGGGAGGCGGCGGCGAGGACCGCGGCGCCGCCGAGGCTGTGCCCGACCAAGAGCATCGGTGCTTCGATCTCGCGCTCGAGGAACGAGGCGGCCGCGACGAGATCCTCGACGTTGCTGGAGAAGGTCGTGTCCGCGAAGTCGCCGCCGCTCGCTCCGAGCCCTGTGAAGTCGAAGCGGAGGGTCGCAAAGCCGTGGGTCGCGAGGCGAAACGAGACTTCGCGGGCGGCTCGGAGGTCCTTGGAGCAGGTGAAGCAGTGCGCGAAGATCGCGCAGCCCCGCAGCCGTCCGGGAGGCCGATGGAGGACCGCAGCGAGCGGCGCTCCCTGGGAGCCCGGAAAGGTCCGCTCGTGTTCGTCGCTCGCCACAGCTTTCCCCGTCGACAACGGCGACCTGGTCAGAAGCAGAGCTCGGTGCAGCCCACGGCGCCTGAACGGTTGCAGGCCTCGCCGGAGGTCGAGTTGTTGCCGACGAGCTCCCAGCGGCTCGAGGCGAAATCGGCCGCCCACACGTCGTTGACCGCGCCGCAGTCCGTGGACCCGAAAGCGACGAAGCCGCGGCCCGCGCTCTGGGCCCAGGCGAAGGCGCTCCGTCGCTCCGGCGCGTTCAGATCGGGGGTCGTGAAATCCGCCGGGAAGCGGCACATGCCCAGGGGGCGGCTGTTGAGCGTGTCGCCGTGCTGCAGCTCCGTCCAGGTGAGGCTGCCGAGGTCGAGCGCCCACAGGTCGTTGGTGTTGCCGAGGTCCGTGGCGTCGTGGCCGGCGCCGATGAGCAGACGGTTGTTCGCGGCGTCATGGAAGAGGAAGGAGCTGAAACGCTGCGGTGGGGCATCGGGGCCGCCGTCCCGGACGAGCGACCAGGTGTCCGTCGTCAGATCCAGCGCCCACAAGTCGTTGTAGTAGGGCACGTTGAACATGTCCTGGCCGCCGAAGACGTACATGGTGTCGCCGACGCGCGTCGCAGCGGCGTAGTACCGCAGCCCCGGGCCGTCCGAGGAGTCGATTTCGGTCCAGACGCCCGTGTCCAGGTCGAGGGCAAAGGCGTCCCCGAGGGGCGAGCTGATGAAGCCCGTGGCGCCGTTGCCGCCGAAGACGATGAGGCGATTGCGCGGGCTGTCGAGGACCGACATGTGGTTGAACCGCGGGCTCGGGGGCGTGCCGCTCGTGGAGATCTCGGTCCAGGCGAGGGTCTCTGCATCGAGGGCCCAGACGTCGTTGAAGGGGGTGATGTTGTCGCCACCGATGCGGCCACCGAAGAGGATCACGCGGTCGTTGGCCTCGTCGTAATGCATCGTGTGCCGTGCCCGAGGCCCTGGGCCGCCGGTGTAGGTGAGCTGCTGCCAGCTCCCGCAGTTCGGATCGAAGGCCCAGAGCTCGTCCGTGTTCTCCGTGGCAGGGCGACAGTTTTCCACGACGGCGACGTTGCCGCCGTACACGAGCAGGCGGTCGCGCGTGGTGTCGTAGGCAGCGGCGTTCTCGCGGCGGCGCAGCGGTGTCTCGCCAGCCTCGCAGCTGCCGGCGTCCGTCCCGGCGTCGGTGGTGGGGGCGTCGGCGCCCGCGTCGGGGGGCGCGTCGGGGAGGTTGCCGTCGGCGGCCGCATCTCGCGGGGCGTCGTCGTCGCCGCAGGCGGCAGCAAGGACCAGCAGCAAGGCGATGGAAGTACGCATGCGGTGGGCATAGCCCGCCGACCGGAGCTTGCGCAAACGGTGGCGCGGTCCATGCTCGCCGCCGTGTATCTGAATCGACGGGCCTTGAGACAGGTCGTGCGCTCCGCGGCGACCCACGTGAGCCCGCGCAGGGCGGTGACGTGGGCTGGGTTCAGCGTCGCCTGGGTGAGCCTGCGCACGCTGAACGGTCTTGCCTGGCGCCTGGACGAGCGGCTCTTTCCAGCCTGGCGCGGCCAGCGGGTGGAGGCGCCGGTGTTCATCTTCGCCAACGGCCGTAGCGGCACGACGATGTTGCATCGCCTCCTTGCGTTCGACGAGGCGAACTTCGCTCCTTACAAGCTCTACCAGTCGATTTTTTCTGGCGTCGCGACCCAGCGCCTGCTGTTGGCGGCGTCTCGTCACCGGGCGACCGCGCGGGTTGGTCGGCGGGCCGTCGACTGGATCAACGCGACCTTCTTCTCGGGCTGGGAGGGCATTCACGAGCTCGGCATCGACAAGGAGGAGGAGGACGAGGCGACCTTCGTGCTCGCCATGGAGTCGCCGACGGTCAGCTTGCTCAACCCCTTTACGGAGAACTACCAGGAGATCGGCTGGCTCGACGGCGAGCCGGCGGAGCATCGCCGAGCGTTCATGGACTACTACGAGGCGGTGTTGCGCAAACACCTCTTCGTCCATGGACAAGGGCGGCGCTTTCTCACCAAGAACGTGTTTACGACGCCGCGCGTGAGGACGTTCCTGGAGCGCTTTCCGGACGCGCGTTTCGTCTATCTGGTCCGAAATCCGCTTCAGGCGTTGCCGTCGTGGCTGAACATGTTCTACGAGAAATGGGTCACGCACTCGCCCGAGCTGCCGCCCGACAGCCCTGAGGCGCGGCGGCTGGCGCAGATGTGTTTTGCCTACTACCGGCATATGCTCGCCAGCGAGGAGCGCATCGGGCCTGAGAATCTCATCGTCGTGCGCTACGACGACCTCGTGCAGGATCCGAAGGCCGTCGTCGAGCGCCTGTACGGTTGGCTCGGTCTCGAGCTGACGCCGGAGTATCGCGCGCGGCTGGAGGCCTTCACCGCGCGTCAGCGCAGCTATCGGAGCAGGCACCACTACTCCCTGGAGCAGTTCGGTCTCACGGAGGCGTGGGTCCGGGCGCAGATCCCGGAGGTCTTCGAGGCGTTCGGGTTCTGAGGCCGGCGATTCGGCGGCTCCGAGGGAAGCAAAACGCGCTCGCGCGGTAAGACGGTGCGTGGCGCTTCTCTCTTGGCTGCCCTGGCGTCGCCGGCGTGCCTTGCCCGGCGCCGGTGAGGACCGTGCTCTCCGAACTGCTAACGTCTTCCTCGTGGACGAGCAGGCTCCCACCGATCCGCTGACGGGGAAGCAACTGGGCCCCTACCGGGTGAGCCGCCGGCTCGGTTTCGGTGGCTTCGGGGCCGTCTATGAGGCGACGCACGTGCGGACGGGTCGGCGCTACGCGCTCAAGGTGGTGCGCCCCGACCGCGCCCTCGTGTCGGCCAACGCGCGGGAGCGCTTTCGGCGCGAGGCGGAGGCCCTCGGTGGGATCGGTCACGCGGGGATCGTGGCGATCCACGACTACGGCAGCTGCGACGGCGTCGACTACCTGGTGATGGACCTGCTCGAAGGGGAGGACCTGGCGCAGCGTCTGCAGCGTCGAGGGCGCCTCGGGTTCGAGGAGACACTCCGGCTGGTTGCCTCGGTGGCCGATGCGCTGAACGCGGCCCACCGAGCAGGAATCGTGCATCGGGACCTCAAGCCGGGGAACGTTTTTCTGGCGCGCAAGGCGGGCGAGCAGGAGCAGCCCGTGCTGCTGGACTTTGGCCTCGCCAAGGACCTCGACGGGGGGGCCGAGAGCCTCACGGCCTCCGGAGAGGCGCTGGGGACGCCGGCCTACATGGCTCCTGAGCAGGCGAGCGCGGGGGACATCGACGCCCGGACCGATGTCTACGCCTTGGGGGCGTTGACCTACCACATGCTGACCGGCTCGCCCCCGTTTACGGGCGAGAGCGCGGCGTCCGTGCTCCTCAAGGTCGTGTCGGAGCCGCCTCCGCCGCTGCCGCCGGAGCTCGACCTCCCGGCACACGTGGGCGAGGCCCTCCGGCGCGCGATGGCCAAGGACCCGGCGAGCCGTTTCGCAGACACCTTGGCGTTCCGCGACAGCCTCTTGGGTCGAGTCCCGGCCTTTCCCCCGACTCGCCCAGTGCGGGCGATCCCGGCGGGCAAGGCGGCGGGAGCGAAGCAGGACGCGAGCCAGCGGCCGGACAGGCCGGTGCAGGCCGCGCGCAGCTCGCCGCCGGTTGCCCGCACGCTGCCGGTGGGTCTGGCGCTTGTGGCGTTCACCGCAGTGGTGGGCGGCAGCCTGGCGCTGTATCACGCGGCACCGTGGGTGAATGCTCGGGCGCAGGGGAGCGTCGGCCGCACGATGCGCGGACCGGAAAGAACCTCGCACCGAACGCCGACGGATGGAACGGATGGAACGGATGGAACGCCGACGGATGGAACCGATGGAACGCCGGCGGACGGAACGCCGACGGACGGGGCGTCCATGAGGGTGGAGGTCGCCCGGGCCGTCGTGCCCTCTCCGCCGCCCGAAGAACCGGTGTCCCCGCGGCGGGAGGCGAGCCCGATGCGTGAGCGCTCCCGGCCCGGGCCTCGCTCGCGGCTTGGGGCCCCGCCGGTCCATCTTCCCGGACCGCCGGCGGACGAGCCGGTTCCAGTGTCCGCGCCCGTCGAGCGCTCCACGCCCCCGGGCGACGCAGAGCACGAGGCAGAGCAGCGCGCAGAGCTGGAGGAGCTCCAGAGGCTCCTGCGGCGGGTCGAGCGCCTTCGGCGGGAGCTTGGGCGGCTCGAAAGGGGCCGGGAGCCGTCGTTTTGTCCGCGGAGCGGGGCGACGCGGCGGGGCGAGCGCACGGTGGTCGCCGTTTCGGTCGCTCAGAATCTGGACCGGCTGATGGAGCGGGCTTGCGAGCCCTTTGCGCGGGTCCGGACGTTGACGCCGGAGCTGCGCGGGTTGGTGCTCCAGATCGAGCAGAGATTGGACCGGGCGGAGGACAGGGTCCGTGCCTCCGTGCCGACCAACCAGCCGCGGTCGGTGGCCGACGAGGTCGAGGCTGCCGTGGTGCGCGCCCGCAGGGTCGTGGAGGGCGTCGCCGACGGACAGCGCCAGTTCAACTGCGCCGCGCCGGTGTGGGCGGAGCTGCGGCGTCTGGCGACGACGAACAACCCTTGGGCAGCCCAGGCTGCGCTGGACGTGACGAGGCCCGTGTCTCGTCTCTGCGGCCGGCTGGCGGATCGCGCCGAACTGCGGCGTCTTGCCCAGCGCATGCGAGACGCCCTGGATGACGACGAGGGGTTGCTGCGCGCGATGTTGCTGCCGCTCCGCGCTTCTCTGGGGGGACCGTGAGCTCGCTCGAGACACGCCGGGGGAGCTCCCCGAAGGCAGGGCGCCGCGCGTCGCCTGCCCCCTCGGACCGGGCGGACGGCAGCAAGTGCGCTCCGAGCGTGAGGCCGAGCAGGTGGGGTGCCGGGTTGGCGCTGCTGCTGTGGCTCGTGGGCGCGATCGTCGAGACCTCGGCGGCGACGGCCCAGAGTTGCGAGCGGCCGCCGCTGGACTGCGCTCGCGACGACGCCCCGTTCGCGCGCCGCGTTCGCGTCCTCGCCCGCCGGTACCCGGACATCGCCGAAGCGCTCGAGGCGCTCCGCTTCCATCGCCTGGCGTGGTGCCACGAGAGGAACGCCTGCGCGCTGGACGACGAGGCCTTGTCGCGGCTGCGTGCCTGGAGCGAGGGCGATCTGGACGGGTTTCGGGCGGCCGCGGCCACGGCGTTGGGGAGGACGGCCTGGGCGCGCTCCGTGTCGACCCGAGCCATGGCCGCGGTGGCCGCCGTGGGAGCGCAGGCCGCGCCCATTCGGGCGGAGCCGTCCGGGGCGACCCGCGCGGCGATGGCTCGGCTGGAGGCCGACCTCGCGGGCTACGCGGCGCTCCAGACACCGCTGACGCAGCTCCTGGCCGCGGTCGACGTCGAGGCGATACCGCCGCCGGTGTGCCAGTCCGATGTCGAGCAGGAGCTGCGCCCCATCATCCGGGGGGGGAGCTCCGCGGCGTCCGAGGCGCGGTCGCTTCGGGACGAGCTGCGGGAGTTTTGCGCGCCCTTCGAGCGCTACCTGCACCCCGGGGAGACCCTGCAAAACCGCATGCGCTCGTTTCTGACGGACGTGGGGCGCGTGGAAGGGTGGATGCGCGACATCCTCCAATGCGTCGATCCGGGGCCCTACGGAGCCCGCTGCCAGAACACCTACGGGCCGCGGCAGGGCGACACGGCGCAGCAGGCGAGGCGGGCCTTGGAGCAGCTGGCGGAGGTTCGGCGGGTCGTCGACGGCATCCCGGAGGTCCCGTTTCCCTGCGACCATCCCGTCTGGGATCGCCTGGAGCGGTCCCGCTGGACGCTTGGGACGGCCCGTGCTCAAATGCCTTCGATCGCGCGCCGGGCGCGGGACCTGTGCAGGACCATGGGGGTCGACGGGCCGTCCATCGAGCGCACGCGGCGCGAGCTGCGCGAAGAGCTCGAGCGTTCCCTGGCACGGCTCCGGCGGGACGTTCGCGCGCGCCGTCAGGGGCTTTCTCAGTTTCGCGCGTCCCTCGGGCTCGACCCCTGAGCGCGTCTGGAAGTACTGAAGTGGCCATGGGTGTGAACGCGATCTTCAGCGTCAGCCGGACCTTCGAGGTCGCCCCTGAGGTGCTCTTCGACGTGCTCGTGGCGGAGCTCGGCGTGTGGTGGGGGCCGGTCGAAGTCTTTGAGGCAAGGCCCGGGGGCCGGTTTCAGGTCGGCGACGATGTCGGGACGGTCAAGGCCATCGAGCCTCCGCAGAAGTTGATGCTGGAGCTCGGCGAGACGGTGGCGATGTTGGTGCTCCTGCCCACCCCCGAAGCGACGGCGCTGCAGATCATTCACAGCCGCTTCGACTCCGGGGCGCATCGCGACGCCGAGGCGGCACGTTGGGAGGAGCGCATCGCGCGCCTCGTGTCCCTCGTCGGGCCGCCGGACTCGGCAGCTCGCTGACCTCTCCTCACGCTTCTCCTCGGCCGCGCGAGCCCGGCCCTGGGCGGCACCACGCTTCGAAAACCTTCAGGAGCTCCTCACCCCTGTGTCACGCACGGTCGGTGTTTCAACAACGGACCGTCAAGGCAGCCGGCGGTAACGCGCGCGGTAGCTCACATCGGCAGGGAGGCGGCTGGAGTGAATGCGGAGGCGAAAGCGCAGGCCGGCCTCGGTCCGCCGCAGCGTGTGCCGCACCACCGCGTCCTCTCCTCGGAAGACCAGCAAGAGGCGGTCTTCTTCGAGGCTCATTCGCCCTTGCAGCTCGTTGCCGAAGCCGTCGGTGAAACGTCGAGGCGTGCCGTCCGGGGGTGCGCGGAAGTCGTAAGCCTCGCCGATCCGAACGCGCAGCTCGCCGGCGACGGGGTCGATGCGGATATGGCGATGGATCGGCGTCCCTGCTCGTAGGCGGCGCCGCGCGATGCCGCGGACCAGGAAGCTCATCTGCGCGACGACCCGGTCGATCGCGGCATCCCGGGCTCGCGTTGCGGCCTCGGCGTCGACGATCACGTACCGGCCGGCCTGGGGCCCCTGCGCGCCGAGTGGGCCGGGAATCAGGAACGCGGCAGCACCCAGGGTGGCCGCCATGGCCAACGCCGTGCGGTGCGAGAGCGCCCGCGAGTGCTCGTCCCGAGGTGATTCGTTCTGGCGATGGGGGCGGTCGGCCATCGGAGCCAGCATGACGCATCTCCGGACGCTGGACGAAGCCCCTTGCCCGGAGGGGCCCCTGAAGCTAGAGCTTTCAAGAACTTTTGAAAGTTGCGCCGAGCGCGACCCTGGAGGAGCTCATGTCCCTGATCGAAGCCGTCCGCCACGGAGGGACGGATGTCCTGACCTCGCTGCGCAGTGTCTGCGACGACCGGGGGCTCGACGCGCTCTCCCGGCGTCTCGCGGAGTTGGGCGAGCTGCTGGTGGCGGACATGCGCCTCGTCGCCGAGGGCCTCGGGGAGGTGCCGCGGGGCGAGCGGCGGGTTCAGCGGGCGAGCCACCACCTGCTCGATCGCGGTGGCAAGCGCCTTCGGCCGATGTGCGTGGCCCTCGCTTCACGCGTGGGCGCCGGGTTCGATCGGCGTGGCCGCGAGCTCGCTGTCGCCGTCGAGTTGGTTCACGCCGCGACCCTCCTGCACGACGACGTGGTCGATCTGGGGGACCAGCGCCGGGGCGCTCCGGCGGCGCGCGCCGTCTACGGCAACGCGGCCTCGGTCTTTGCTGGCGATTGGCTGCTCATCGAGGCGCTCCGACGCGTGCGCGGGGCCGACGTCGCCGACACCCTCGACCGGCTGCTGGCGATCATCGAGGAGATGATCTTCGCCGAGTCGCTGCAGCTCGACAGCCGCGGGCGGGTCGACACCTCCATCGAGGACTACTTCCGCGTCATCGACGGGAAGACGGCGGCCCTGTTCCGCTGGGCCTGTCACGCCGGCGGACGGAGCGGCGGCTTGGACGACGCGGCGTGCGCTCGGCTCGAGGCCTATGGGGCCCACCTCGGGGTCGCCTTTCAGCTCATCGACGACCTCCTCGATTACACCGGCGACTCCTCCAAGACGGGCAAGGACCTCTACACGGACCTCCGGGAGGGCAAGCTCACCCACCCGCTGCTGCTCGCTCGCGATGCAAGTCCGCGGGTCGTGGAGCTGCTCGGGGAGCTGCTGGCGTCCGGGGAGGGGGCGCGCGCCGGGCTCCACCAGGCGCTGGTCGCGGAGGTCCGCCCGGTCCTCGGGGAGACGCGTGCCCTCGCCATTCGGGAAGCGGCGGCGGCCCTGGCGGAGCTCGAGGGGCTGCCCGAGGGGCCGGGTCGGGACGGCCTGCGTACGGTGGCCTTGGCGACCGTGGAGCGCGAGCGATGAGCCGCCGGACTCCAGAGGTCGGTCCCACCGGACCCGAGCGCCTCCCCGAGCTTGGGCGGCCCAGGGCGCCGCGAGGGTCCGAGGGGAGGTGGGCGTGACCGAGCTCGTGCGCGACGCCGAAGTGCGGCTGGGTTCGGGGGCGATGTTCGACGCCATCGCGGCTCGCTACGACCGAGTCAACCGGGTGCTCTCGATGGGTCTCGACGGCCGCTGGCGACGGCTCACCGTGGAAGCCCTCGCGCCGGTGCGGCCGTGCCGGGTCCTGGACGTGGCGACGGGCACCGGCGACCTGGCCCTCGCGGCTGCGCGCCGCTTCCCGGAGGCAGAGGTCATCGGCCTCGACCCGTCCGCGGGGATGATCGCCGTCGGCATGGGCAAGCTCGGCCCCCTCGCCGGCCGGGTGCGTCTGGAGGTGGGGGACGCCCAGGGGATGCCCTACGGGGACGGGAGCTTCGACGCCGCGTGCATGGGCTTCGGGATCCGCAACGTGCCCGACCGACCGCTCGCGCTGCGGGAGCTGCGGCGTGTCCTGCGGCCCGGTGGGCGCCTGGCCATCCTCGAGCTGAGCGAGCCCCGCCGGGGCGTTCTCGCGGCGATCGCGCGGCTCTGGATCCGGCGTGGCGTTCCGCGGGTAGGCGCCTGGCTCTCGGGCGACCGGGAGTATCGCTACCTTCAGGAGTCCATCGCGGCGTTCCCTCCCCCGGAGGACTTCGCCGCCACGATGGGCGAGGCCGGCTTCGTCGAGGTCCGCGTCCGCCCGCTGACCTTCGGTGTCTGCTGTCTCTACGTCGGGGTGGCGCCGTGAGGGCCGAGCCCGTCGCCGCGGTGAGCCGGCCCACGCTGGCGGGGGCACGACGGTTCCTCCGCGACGCGCTCGCCAAGGGCAGCGAGGTCGTCACCTTCCGGGCGCCCGTGGTGGCCGACGTGGCGAGGTTCTGGGGGCGCGGTGACGACGCGGTCCTCTGGGATCCGCCGGACGGGCTCTCCTTCGCCGGTGTCGGAACCGCGCGCGTGTTGGCGGCCCGTGGCCCCGAGCGCTTCATGGCGATCGACCCGCGCGCGATCGCGGGCCGGCAGCGCGTCGAGGGGGGGCTCGCCCCGCCGCCGCCGCGTCTCTTTGGCGGCTTCGCGTTCGAGATCGGCGGCGCCGAGCACCCGCCCTGGGATGCCTTCGGCGACGGATTGTTCGTGCTCCCTCGCTGGGTCTACGGCGTCGGCGACGGGCTCGCGTGGTTGCGCTACCACCGAAGCGAAGGCGACGCCGTCGCCGAGCTCGAGGGCCTCTGGCGCCGGCTCCTCGGCGACGATCCAGTCCCGGCGGTGGCGCGGCCCCAGGTCGTCGAGGCGCCTTCGCCGACGCTCTGGCGTCGGGAGGTGGAGGCGATCGGCGCGGCCATCGAGGCGGGCCACCTCGCGAAGGCCGTCGCCGCAACGCGGGCCACCCTTGCCTTCGAGCGTCCGCTGGATCCCCGCGTGGTCCTCCGGCGGCTCGGCCGTCGTTTTGCCGGCTGTACCCGCTTCGCCATCCGTCGCGGCGGCACGACCTTCCTCGGTGCGACGCCCGAGCGTCTCCTCTCGCGCCGGGGCGAGGTGCTGCGGACCGAGGCGTTGGCGGGCTCGGCGGCGCCGGGGTGCGAAGACGCGCTGCGAGCGTCCCGCAAAGATCGTCACGAGCACGACCTCGTCGTCGACGCGATCGTCGACGCACTGGCGCCTTTCACGACAGCGCTGAGCCGGCCCGCCGAGCCGCAGTTGCACCGGCTGCCCAACGTCGTCCACCTGCGCACGCCCATCGAGGCTCGGGTCGGTGCAACGCCGACGCTCCGCCTCGTGCAGGCCTTGCACCCGACCCCCGCGGTCGGTGGGGTCCCGACGGTGTCGGCGCTTCGGCTGATCGCGGAGCACGAGGCGCCCCGAGGTTGGTACGCCGCGCCCGTCGGCTGGCTCGACACCGAAGGCGACGGGGTCTTCGCCGTCGGCCTGCGCTCGGGCGTGCTCGCCGCTCGCCGCGCCTGGGCCTTTGCGGGCTGCGGGATCGTGGCGGGCTCTGAGCCCGATGCGGAGCTCGACGAAGCGCGCATGAAGCTTCGGGCTTTCCTGGGTGCGCTCTCGGAGGAAGGATGACCGCGCAGGCCCGTTGGGCCGCGCGTATCGTGGGCGGGCTGGTGGCGGGGGGGGTTCGTCATGTCGTCGCTAGCCCCGGATCCCGTTCGACCCCGTTCTTGCTCGCGGTCCTTGCCCGGGACGAGCTGACGGTGCACGACGTGGTCGACGAGCGCGTGGCGGGCTTCTACGCGCTCGGTATTGCGCGGGTCACCGAGGCCCCGCCGCTGCTCCTGTGCACCTCCGGGAGCGCGGCCGGTCACTATCTTCCGGCGGTGATGGAGGCGAGCGCCGCCGAGCTCCCGCTTCTGGTCCTCAGCGCCGACCGTCCCGCGGAGCTGCACGATCTCGGCGCCAACCAGACGACGGACCAGCAGCACCTTTTCGGTGTCCATGCGCGGGCGTTCTTCGAGCTGGGCGCGGCCGCGGACGGGGAGGAGGTGCTCGCCGGGGCCGAGGCGCGGGCGCTTCAGGCCGCAACGCGCGCGAGGTATCCGTGGCCGGGGCCGGTGCACCTGAACGCTCGCGCGCGCAAGCCCCTCGAGGAGCGCGCGGCGCCCCGAGACAGTTCGACCCGAATCTTCGTTCCCTCCGCGCGCCCCGACCCGGACGGCCTCGCCTGGGCTCGGGCGCGCCTGGCGCGCGCGCGTCGTCCCGCGGTCGTCATGGGACCGGCGCCGGTTCGGGCGCGAGCGCTGCGGCCGGTGTTGCGGCGCTTTCTTTCGGCGGTGGGGGCCCCGCTCATCGCGGACGCGACCAGCCAGATGCGCTTCACCGGCGAAGGCCTGGCCGTGGCCCGTAGCGCGCTGGCGCTGCGCACCGAGGTGGGGCGCCGCCGCTTCGATGCCGATCTCCTCGTGCAGGTGGGCGCGCCCCCGATCGACGCGGGCTACGCGGCTTGGGCGAAGGGGCGGCCACGGCTCGTCTTGAGCGCGGGAGCGCCGGCAGACCCCGGTGCGAGCGCCGAAGCGTTTCTCCTCGGCGACCTTGGGGCGCTCCTCGAAGGTCTCGCCGAGATGCCCGCGCGACCCCCTTGGTGGGGGCCGCTTCCACCGCTGCCGGGATCGCGCGTGCTGGCGCCGGGGGCCGTGGCCGCCGCGGTCGTGCGGGCGAGCGCCGAGGGGAGCATCCTGGCCCTCGGCAACAGCGTGGCGGCCCGGGCCATCGATCGGCACGTGGGCGAGGACCGGGATTTGGCCGTGCTGCACCAGCGGGGGCTGAGCGGTATCGACGGGCTGGTGGCGGGCGCGGCAGGGGCGGCCCGGGTGTCGGGGCGGCCCGTGACCTTGCTGCTGGGCGATCTGAGCCTGCTGCACGACTTGGGCGGATTGGCGACTTTGCGAGGGCTTCGTACGCCGTTCCGCGTCGTCGTCGTCAACGACGACGGAGGCCGCATCTTCGAGCAGCTCCCGGTGTACGAGCGGACCTCCGCGCCCGAGTTCGAGCGACACTTCGCCATGGCGCACGGCCTCGAGTTCCGCGCTGCGGCCCGCTTCTTTGGCCTCGACTACCGTCGGGTGGAGGCCATCGACGCCATCGAGGACGCCCTGGCTGGGGAGGACGTCCGGGTGGTGGAGGTGCCGGTGGAGCCGGGTGCCGCACGGCGGGAGCTCGTCGAGGCCCTCGGCGCCGCGGAGGCGCGATGGGCCTGACGGTGCTCCTGCACGGCTTCGGGTCGACCCCGGCGAGTTGGCGTCCCGTCGCCGAGCGGCTGGGGGACGAAACCGTCGCGCCGCGCATCCTCGGGCACGGCGGTCCGCCCACCGCGCAGACCTTCGACGACGAGGTCGACCGCCTCGCACAGACGCTGCGCGGGCACGGCCCGGTCGTGCTCTGCGGTTACTCCATGGGGGGGCGGCTCGCCTTGGGGCTGCTGCTCCGGTACCCGGCGCTCGTCGCGCGCGCCGTCCTGCTCGGGACACATCCGGGCCTCGATTCGCCGGCGGAGCGCGAGGCGCGCGTGACCCTCGACGAAGCCCGGGCGCGGCGCCTGGAGCGGGAGGGGCTCGACGCCTTCTTCGCCCGTTGGGACGCTTCGCCGCTCTTCGCGCGTCGCTCGCCGCCGCCCCGCGAAGGCCTGAAGGCAGCCGGGCTGGCCGCGGCGCTGCGCCGTCTGGGGCTCGGCCGGATGCCCTCGCGCTGGGAGGCGCTGGCGGGCAATCGGGTGCCGCTCACCTGGGTCGTGGGCGAGGAGGATCCCCGGCACGGACCCATTGCTCGGCGTGCGGCGCAGCGC
>JALVDI010000169.1 GCA_027009115.1 Polyangiaceae bacterium
CTCCGGCGGCACGGCGCTGGGCGCTGGGCGCACCCAAGGCCCGCCGAATCGCCGGCACCGTCGAGGTGTCCTGGGCAAGCGCCCGAAGCACCAGGAGCCGGAGCCACGCCGCCCCGCGGGCCCCTCGATGGGCGCGGGCGAGCGCCCGATGGGCCTGACGGAGGGTCCGGCTCCCGAGGCTGCCACGCCACCGCCGTACGGCCACGGCGAGCGCGCGGCGCGCGGCCGGCCGCTCCACCTCGCGCAGAAGGACGCCCACGCCCGCTCCTCCCTCGACCTCCGCCAGAGCGGCGGCGGCTTCCTCACGTCGTGAACCCTCTCGAAAGAGCCCATCCAGGGCGGGAACGGACGCCGGCCGCGGGTAGGTCAAGGCCACGTCCCCAGCGACACGGACGCGCTCGGCGTCGGCGCTCGTCAACCATTCCACGAGCCGCCGGATCCCGCGGGCCTCGTCGAGGAGCAGGAGCGTCCGCAGAAGCGCGGGCTGCCGGTCCGCGTCCGCCTCAGCGAGCGCCGCCAGCACCCGGTCAGCGTCCTCGGCGAGGCCCACCCGACCCAGCGCGCGCCAGGCGGCCCCGGACACGGCCGGCTCGGGATCGTCGAGGGCGTCGACGACCGCACCCCGCCCGCGGAGGTCGCCGATCCGACCCAGGGCGTCGAGCGCCGCGCGGCGGGCCGCAGGCGCCTCGCTCCGCGCCACGTGGACCAGCAACGGTACCGACTCCACGTCCTGCAAGCGCCCGAGCAGATCGATGGCGACGAGCCGGCTGGGGTCGTCCCGCACGAGGCGCGCAAGCTGGGGCGCTGCCCCAAGCCCCATCCGCTCGAGGGCAACCCGCGCCCCCGCCGCGAGCTCCTCACGCATCAGCCCCTGCGCGAGAACCCTCGCTGCCTCCGGTGTGCCGATCGCCGCGAGGGCGAGGGCCAGCGGCCGTGCGTCCACATCGCGAGCCGCGTCGAACGCGCGGGCGAGCACCGCGAGCGATTCGGGGTGCGGACGAAACACGAGGCTGCGGGCGATGGCCGCGCGCACGGTGGGCGCCTGCTCGGTGGCGAGCGCCTCGAGGAGGGCGTGGCGGACGCGCTGCGGCTCGCCCCTCGAAGCGAGCTCACGGGCCGCCACCTCACGGATCGCCACGTCGGGGTGGCGGAGCCTGCGGATCGCGCGGGTCGCGGGGATGCGCGCGGCCCAGCTCTCTTGCGCCTCTTGCGCGCGGACAGGACCGCCCCCAACCCCAGCGGGCAGAAGCGACGAGAGCAACACGAGCGCTGCGGCGCGACGAGACACGACCAAGACGAGCCTACCCCGAGGGCGACGGCGCAGGTACCTCCCGGCCGCTCAGAAAAGCGCGAGGGTGCCGAGCGCAGCCGTGACGGTCGCAAGGAAAACGCCCGCAACGCGCAGGAAGACCACGACCTCATCGCTGGGCTGCACCATCCCCGCCTCCGTCCGGTAGGAGATCCGCGGCGGCCCCCACGGCCCGTCGGTCGCCGCCCAGAGCCGCTCGTTCCCGCGGTACGGGCCTCCCTCCATGGGCTCCCAGAGCCGGAAGGAGGCCACAACCTCCACCTCCTCGCCGGCGCGGAGACGCCGCTCGACCGCGAGGCCCCCGTCCTCCCAGACAGTGGCCGCCTCGACGAGGGCTTGGCCCGGATCCACGAGCACTCGACCGGTCCCGTCGTCGACGAAGAACGGATGCGCCACGAGGGAGTGCTCGCGCTCCCGACGCATCAGATCGCTCAAGGGGACGTACTCGACGTGCTCGAGGAAAACACAAGGGAGATCGTCGATCGTGCTCCGAGTGGCCTCGATGGGCACGACGGTCCCCACGACGCAGAAGCGCCCCTCGTCGAGCTCTCGGACGCCGCGACGGGGAGCCGCCTCGCGCGGGACCCGGAAGCGCCGCGCACGCAGGGACGCCGCCCCCCACAAGAGGGCCGAAGCGGAGAGCGCGAGGGCGAGGAGAAACCAGCCCACAGCTCATCCTCGTCGCGGAACAAGCACCCCCTCAAAGTGACGGCTCAACCCATGAACCGCAAGATCGACACCGCGAAAGCGCGCACGCGCGCGCGGAATCGGGTATGTTCACCCCAGGGGGCTCGGAGGGGACGGGAGCCTCCCGCAGGAACGGGGAGCGGGACTTTGGCCGAGGGCGACCAGGCAACCAAAGCAACGGGCGGGGGCCGCGAAGAAGACCCTCTCCTCGGCCGCGTCATCAACGACCGCTTCAGGGTCGTCGGGGTCATCGCGCGGGGCGGCATGGGCAAGGTGTACCGCGCCGAGCAAGCGCCCCTTGGGCGCGCCGTCGCCCTGAAGATCCTCAACCCGAGATACCAGGGCGACCACGACCCCGAATTCCACAAGCGCTTTTTCCTCGAGGCGTCGACCTGCTCGAAGCTGACGCACCCCAACACGATCACGATCTTCGACTACGGCCGGACCGACGACGACGTCTACTACATCGCCATGGAGCTGCTGGAGGGGCGCACGCTTCGCCAGGCGCTCCGCCAGGACGGCCCCTTTCCTCCCGATCGCGCGCTGCACATCGCGCGGCAGATCTGCCGGAGCCTCCGCGAGGCGCACAACCTCGGCGTCGTTCATCGCGACCTGAAGCCTGCGAACGTCTTCCTGGTGCGTCACGGGGACGAAGACGACTTCGTCAAGGTCCTCGATTTCGGGCTCGTCAAGGAGCTCACGGACAACCCCGCGGACGACTTGACGCAGACGGGCCTGTTCATGGGTTCCCCCAAGTACATGGCTCCCGAACAGATCCGTGGAGAGGAGGTCGATGGACGCACGGACGTCTACGCCCTGGGCGTGCTGCTCTTCGAGATGCTCACGGGGAGGGTGCCTTTCGACCGCCCCAACTCCGTCAACGTGCTGATGGCCCATGTGCACGACGCGCCGCCCTCTTTCGCGGAGATCGCTCCAGAGCACGCGCTCGATCCGGAGCTGGAGGCGGTGGTGATGCGCTGCCTCGCCAAGGACCCGCAGGAACGCTTCGCAAGCATGGGCGAGCTGCTGATCGCCCTCAAGGAGGTGCAGCCCTCTGGAAGTCACACCATCAGCGTGGACCTCAGCCTGGTCTCCGATCACGGCCTGCCCGAGGCTTCCTCGGGGACGCTCCCAGCGCAGGGCTCCGCTCCTCCTCCCCCGCCCTCGAAGAACGACGCCGCGATCGACGTCCCCGATGTCGGTCCACACCGAGACGACGGGCGGCGCCGGGGCCCGGCCCTGTTCGCCGCCTCGATGGTGGCCGTCGCCGCGGTGATCGGCGCCGTCGCTGCGCTGAGCGAACGGGCCGACGAAGACGCCTCGCAAGAGTCCCGAGAAACCCAAACGGTGGAGACCGACCCGCAGGCACCAACCACCCCGGCAGAGACCGCCGACGAGGCCGACGAGGCCGACGAGGCTCCTCCGGAAGCGGTCGTGGTGACCCTCCGCTCGGAGCCCCCCGGTGCGCTCGTCACGATCGGCGAGCGTACCTACGGCCCCACGCCGACGGTCATCGAGTGGACCGGCGACGACGCCCGCGCGGGCCGCGAGGTGACGTTCCGGTTCCACCGTGAAGGATATCGTGACCGGACCGTGACCCGGACGTTGAGCGGGCCGAGGCTGGAGGTCGAAGCCCCCCTCGACCCGATACGCCGGACCACGATGCGCCCGTGGATGCGCCCGTCCATGCGGCACTCAGCGATGCGGGAAGCCGACGAACCGCCGCCGGTCGGGCTCAAGGGCTACAAGGCGGAGCCGTACTGATGCGCGCAGCTCTGCTCACGGCCCTCTTCGTCCTCAGCGGCTTCTCGGTGGCACTCGCCGACGTGCGCACAGAGGCGCGCCGTCACTTCCGGCACGGCATGCGGCTCCTCGCCGACGGTCAGATCGACGAAGGCATCGCCGAGTTGCAACGGGCCTACGACACCCTGCCCCACCCGAACGTGCTCTACAACATCGGGCGGGCCTACGCCGAGTCGGGCCGGACGGCCGAAGCCATCCCCTACTTCGAGCGCTACCTCGCGTCCGACCCGCCGGACCGAGCCGAGGTCGAAGCCTTCGTTGACGCGCTGCGGGCGCGCCAGGCGGCACAGGAGCGCCAGGCGGCACAGGAGCGCCCGCCGCCTCGCGCCACTCCCCCGGTGAGCCCGGAGCCCCATGCTTCCGCGGTGTCGAGCGACGAAATCGCTGCGATCGAGGACGCCGCCGCTCGACTGGAAACCCTCGCCGAGGCCACCGGCAGCGAAGCTCTGCTGCACCGGGCCGAACGCCTTCGGGCGCTGGGGGCGAACCTCCGGCGGCGACTGGCGGAGGCGGCGACGAGCGCCAACGCGAGCGACGCGACCTCCGGCGA